>JALUBM010000030.1 GCA_027044845.1 Sulfurimonas sp. | reverse complement strand
ATTATTGGAGGAGAGTCATTCATGAAAAAAGCAATAGTAACAGGAATAACAGGACAAGATGCTGCTTATTTAGCAGAATTCCTTTTAGAAAAAGGATATATAGTTTACGGAACATATAGAAGAACATCTTCAGTAAATTTCTGGAGAATTGAGGAACTTGGCATACGAGAACATGAGAATTTACACCTTGTTGAATATGATTTGACAGATCAGTCAAACAGTATAAGAATGGTTATGGAAATAAATCCTCACGAAATTTATAATCTTGCTGCACAAAGTTTTGTTGGAGTCTCCTTTGAACAGCCTCTAGCAACTGCACAAATTACTGGCTTAGGATGTGCACATCTACTTGAAGCAGTTCGTATAGTAAACCCTAAAATAAAATTTTATCAGGCAAGTACCTCTGAGATGTTTGGAGAGGTACAAGAAATTCCTCAAACGGAAAAAACACCTTTTTATCCAAGAAGTCCTTATGGGGCAGCAAAAATGTACGCACACTGGATGGTTGTTAATTACCGTGAGTCGTATGATATTTTTGCATGTAGTGGTATCCTTTTTAATCATGAGTCCCCATTACGTGGACTTGAATTTGTTACACGCAAGATTACAGATAGTGTTGCTAAAATCAAACTTGGTAAATTAGATTGTATAGAACTTGGAAATTTAGATGCAAAAAGAGATTGGGGTTATGCAAAAGATTATATAGAGGGGATGTATCTTATGCTTCAAGCAGATAAACCTGATACTTTTGTCTTAGCAACAAATAGAACACAAAGTGTGCGTGACTTTGTAAAAATGTCATTTAAAGCTGTAGATATAGAACTCGAATTTCAAGGAAGTGGTACAGAGGAAGTTGCCATAGATAAAGCTACAAAAAAAGTTGTAGTAAAGGTAAATCCTAAATTTTATAGACCAGCAGAAGTTGATCTCTTAATTGGTAATCCAAAAAAAGCAAGTGAAGAACTTGGATGGAAACCAAAATGCTCACTTGAAGAGTTGTGCACCATGATGGTCACAGCAGATTTGAAAAGAAATGAACAAGGATTTGTTTTTTAAATGTCAAAAACAGTCTTAATAACAGGCATAGATGGTTTTACTGGTAAACATCTCACATCCTATTTAGAGGGTGTTGGCTATGATGTTTATGGTACTTCATTGTCTGCAAGTAATCAAAAAACTTTTACATGTGACATAAGAAAAAAAGAGCAGCTTACGCGTGTTTTACAAAAAGTAAAGCCAGCGTATGTAATTCATCTTTCAGCTGTTTCTTTTGCAGCACATGAAAATAATCTGGATTTTTATGATGTTAATTGCATAGGAACTATGAATTTATTAGATCTATTGTTAGAGTTACATCTGCTACCAAAAAAAATTTTACTTGCAAGTAGTGCCACTGTTTATGGAAATCAGAATGTCACAGTGCTTGATGAGTCCCTTTGTCCCCAGCCCGCCAACCATTATGGTGCCAGCAAATATGCTATGGAATGTTTAGCAAGAGGTTATTTTTCTCAATTGCCCATAAATATTATACGACCTTTTAACTACACTGGAGTAGGTCAAAGTGAACATTTTCTAATACCAAAAATAGTAAAACATTTTAAAGAGAAAAAAACACATATAGAACTTGGTAATTTAGATGTTATACGTGAATTTAATGATATAGAGTATGTTTGTAAAATTTATGAAAAACTTTTAGAAAACAATGTTACATCTGAAATAGTAAATATCTCTTCAGAAAGAGGTATAAAACTATTTGATGTTATTGCAATGATGAATAGATTAGCTGGTTATAAAATTGAAGTGAAAGTAAATCCTCTATTTGTCAGAAAAGATGAGATTAAAAGCTTAACAGGGTCTAAGAAAAAATTGATTAAAGTGCTTGGTGAGATTGAACAATGTGGTTTTGAACAGACATTAAAGAGGATGCTAGATAGTTGAAAATTGTTATAGTCCATGATTGGTTAGTGACAAATGCTGGTGCTGAAAAAGTTTTAAAAGCACTACTTGATATTTATTCAGATGCTGATATATATAGTTTGGTTGATTTTTTAAATGATAAAGATAGAAAAGATATCTTATGGGGCATCGAAAATGATATGGATTTCATGGCTATCTCTTTTGTTCAATCAGCTCAAGATATGATCAATGTTCGTGAATTTGTCAAAAAGAATCATGGTGATGTACAACTGTATGCAAAAATAGAAAAGTTTGATGCAGTGGAACATATTGATGATATTATTTTAGC
>JALUBM010000029.1 GCA_027044845.1 Sulfurimonas sp. | reverse complement strand
GTAATAATATGAATAAAGCAGCAGAAATTATTAATAAACTTTCACCTGAGGAAGTTTATACAAGGTTACTAAAACAATTACCATATACTGAGACAAAGAACTACCTTAAAATCGTAAATAAGAGAAGATTGATGTATCAAAAAATATTTTCTAAGAGAAGCTAAAATGAGAATTGTAGTTTTTTTACTTATTTGTTTTAGTGTAAATATTTTTGCCAATGTCGTTATTACACAAAAAGCAACAATAAATCAAAACTTTTATCCGAACAAAACATTCGTAGAAATTAAAGATATACTTTTAAAAAAAGCTAAGCATAAAGCAATAGAAAGAATTTATGGAGAGCATATTGAATCTCATTCATATCTTGATGATGGGAAAATGACTAATGAATATGTGAATGATGCCTTTAACGGTGTTGTTCATTTAAAAAATGAGCCAATATTTTCTAATGGCAATCATTTTGGAGAAATTAAGGTAAATATTACTGTATATGCCACTGATGATGAAATAAAAAATATTCAAAAAACCACACATACATCAACGATAGTAACCCAAAGTCAAGGAGTTAAAAAATCTCACCATGGCTTTTATGGAAGATGGAGTGGATATATTATGAGTAAATTGTCTGGAACAACTAAAGCTATTGTAACTATTACTTCAACTGGGCAGAGTAAATTATTATTTCCGACACTGCATTGTGGGAGTGATTTACTTGTAAAATCAAAAGATATGTCTCATGTAACTTTTAAGCAAATTTTGAATTATGGTGCATCAAGATGTCAGAATAGAACAAAAGTACTACTAGAAAAAAGAGATGAAAATGAAATCGATTTTGAACAAATGACTCAAGAAGGTAAACAAATTTCTCACGGAACTCTTTATCTTGAAGAGTAAAATTGTAGCAATAAGTGGATTCCTTTTAATTTTTTTTTTGAATGCTTGTGAAAAGACCCCAACTCCTCCTTCTATAAATAACACTTCACACTTCCATGAAATAAAAACACCGTATTGGATGCAAGAGTCACAAAAGCTCACTCCTTTTGAGGCTGTTGGAATGAGTCCTGTCAATTTTCAGGGGATGCATGTACAACGAACTGAAGCGATAACACATGCGCGAGAGATACTTGCACAAAGGATTCACTCCTATATTAGTTCAGTTGAAGAAAAAAAGTTAAAAGTTAGTGGAAGTATAATCCAAAAAAGTTATTCATCAATAACAAAAGCAATTACAGAAGTTTTATTGCATAATAGTTATCAAGCTGATGCTTACATAGACGAAAAAAATACCTTATTTGTACTTGTACGAGTAAAACTTTCTCCAGAAATTCAGAAAATTTTAGGAGGTTTTAAAACCATAAAAGAACAACACCTTCCTTCCTTAAAAACTAAATACTTCAGAATAGAACCTCTTTTAAAAAGGCGTTGTTATGCAAAATCTATTTTACTGCAAATTCAAACAAAATATCCTATGTATCATAAAAAACCTATTTGGTTTTATCGACCAAATTATGATAGTAAAAATATAACAGGAATAGGTATCGCAGAACAAGTTTCTAGTACAAATTTTATATTACAAAAAAATACTGCAGAAATGCTTGCAAAATTATCTATAGTAAAAAGAGTGCATACATTTATAAACTCATATAACAAGTTTCAAAAAATCGTTCTTCATGATGAAGTAGGTAAGATATTTGATTGGAGAACAGAGACAAAAAGTGCAGATAAGATGGATAATGTAGCAGTTAAAGATATATGGATGAGTCCAGTAACATGTGAGCTCTACATATGGTCAAGTGAAAAATAACAATGTTGTGATTTTATATTTAGCTAAGAATTATTTCTGTACAATCTACGCAATTTTTATAAAGGGAAACAATGAAAAAAGGTATTAAGGAAAAGTTAAAGAAAAATGCTGTAAGCATAGTTCTACTAGGAGTATTATCAGTAACAGTAACAGGATGTATATCCGCAACAAGAAGCTTAGGTATAGATACTTCTTCTAATAAAGAACAGGATAAGGCATTTATTAAAGGAGATTATAATACTTCTGCAAATTTGGCAGTAAAAGATAAAGATAAAGACGCAAAGATTGATAGTGACAATCTTTTGCCAACTCTTAAAGCAGGTAACGCTTTTTTGTATGCGAAGAAATATCAACTTTCCAAAGGCTATCTCGACGAATCTGAAAATATTATAAAATATCAAAGAGAGCAGATAATGCTTGGGTCTGTAACCGATTATATTGAAGAATTACAGCTTAATGATGCTGCACTTGAGTATAGAGCTACAATGGCAGATTCCATCATGCTAAACACTTATAAAGCTATTGATTTGATGGCAAAAAATGACTTTAATAATGCTCGCGTAGAGTTAAATCGTGCTGTTGATAGACAGCGTAGAGCTAAAGAAGTTTATGCTAAATTAATAGCAAAACAAAAAGAAGCGATATCAGCAAAAGAAAAAGAGAAGGGAAAAAAAGGTAAAAAGGTAAAAGGTAAAAAAAATAATCTCTCAATAATGAGTGGTATTGGGAGTATTTTAACAAAGACTCTTAATGATGCAAATACAACAAAAATGATTGATTCTCATTATTCAAATTTAAAATCTTTTAAAGCATATCCTGATTTTATAAATCCTTTTACAACTTATTTAGCAGGTCTTTATTTTAGAATTACAGGTGATTATTCAAAATCTGTAGATTTATTGAAAGAAGCAACGGGGATGATGCCAAAGAACAGAGTTGTAGCCTCAGATTTTGCAATGGTAGATAAAGCACTATCTGGTCATAAAATCAGATCAAAATATGTTTGGGTGATATTTGAGAATGGTTTAGCTCCTCTAAAAAAAGAGTTTAAAGTAAATATACCTGTCTTTCTAGTAAGCAATAAAGTAAATTATGTAGGTATTGCCCTTCCTGAGTTTGAACCAAGAAATGATGCGTATTCCACAATTACAGTAAAAGCAGAGGGCTCACCTTCAGCTAAAACAGAAGTTGTAGCAGAGATGGATAAAGTATTTAAAACTGAATTTAAATATACATATAATGATATAGTAACGCGTGCTATGTTCTCGGCAGTTTTAAAAGCATATGAGCAATATTTAGCTTCTAAAACAAGTAGTTACTTAAGTATGGCAGTAGGAGCATTTAGTGCTTTAACTACACATGCAGATACAAGGACATGGACAACACTACCAAAAGACTTTCAAGTTGCAAGAGTTAAAATGCCAAAAAACAGAACAGTTCAATTGCAATTGGGTCAAAAAATTAAAACTGTACATGTTGCAAAAAATGCTAAAAATGCAATCATATATGTAAGAGTACCAACTGCAATGTCAATCCCTAGTATTTCTGTAATTAATTTTTAAAGGATGAAGATGAAAGTAATATTTGCAGGAGTCGTTTTTATGGCACTTCTTTTTTCAGGTTGTGTGAATACTCAGCCTAAAAATAATATCGCACAAGTGACAGACAAATGTTTAGCGGGCAGTATTTCTATTACGGATATTAAAGGTGCAAAACAGAGTGATGGGTTTATGAAAACACAAATTATTGGGCAAAATAGATCTGATTCATATAAAAAACTAGAGTATAAAATAGTTTGGCTTGATAGAAATGGCTTTGTAATAAAAAGTATTTTGTCAAAATGGAGAGAAGCATCAGCAGATGCAAATCAACCTTTTTATATAACAAATATCTCTCCAAATACAAAAGCTGATGATTTTAGACTTTATATTAGACAACAAAACAAGGAAATAGTATGCAAACATTAAAAAAATATTTGGCTGTAGCAAGCTTAGGTGCTGTATTATTCAGTGGATGTGCCACTGATACAGTGAATGTAGATATGAACCATGACAAGGGTAGTGCCGTAATGGGGCTTGATTATCGTGATTTTCAGGCATCAGCTCAAGAAATGGTTGACTCAATGTTGTCTTCTGGCGCTTTAAATAAACGAGGTGGCGGAAGGTATGTTTTAGTTATATCTCGCATTATCAATGACACTATGCAACATATTGATACAGATCAGTTAGTTAAAAAGATTCGAGTTGGGCTTCTTCGTAGTGGTAAAGTTGTTGTTACAACAGCTGTAGGTGTAGGCGGAGCAGAAGACAAAATGTCTATGCAAACACGAAAAGATTTACGAGGCAATGCGGAATTTAACCAAAAAACAGTTGCTGGTAAAGGAAATATGATTGCACCTGATTTAAGTTTATCTGGAAAAATTATTCAAAGGAATATACGTGTTGACAGCTCAACACAAAGAGCGGAGTATTACTTTCAAATGTCACTTACTGATATAAATACAGGTCTTGCATTTTGGGAAGATGAACGTGTTATAGGGAAGCAAGGTAGCAATCAATCTGCAGCATGGTAGAGAGAATTAATATTATACTATAAGTCAAATAAAGGATATAAATGATTAAGATTTTAAGAAAAAAAGCACTCCTTTTTATGGGCGTTTCACTTTTAGCTACAACCTCTGTATTTGGGGATTTTTATGTTATGGTAAATCAGCAAAAAAAAGGTCCTCTCTCTGTAAAAGAGATACAACAGATGGCCAAAGATGGTCAAATAAATAAAAATTCTTTTGTTTGGCAAAATGGTATGGCAAACTGGGGAAAAGCAGGAGAACAGCAAGAATTATCTTCTGTTTTTTCAGCTCCTCCACCACCACCACAAGGTGCTACACCACCTCCACCCCCACCATCTGAACATGCCACTGCTTTAAATAATCAAAATAGCAATACAGACACTCTAAACACAATGGCTGATCCAAAAACTATTCCTATGCCAAGTGCATCAGATAGTGTAGAAGATTGGTCAAATGAAGTACTCAATAAATTTGGATTGAACAGTTTTGGTGAGAACAATGGAAAGTATATACTCTTTGCATCTCAATCTGTATCACTTAAACCAATAGACCCTCAATATGGAGATGCCGTTGTTAACGCTTTTGATAAAGCCATGATGAAGATTCAAGAGAAATATGTAACAGCACTTTTTGGCACTATAGCAACTAAAAAAATTAAATCTCTTTATATGAATAGATCTACAAATGCAAAACAATTAGATCTACCACCTGCATCAAATCCAAATTTTTGGAGTAAATTTTGGTTTGTCATGAATAAAAAACTAGATGTTCAGGGAAAAAAACTTGATAAAGAACTGATTAAGATGGGAGTAAGTCCAGATCAATTAAAAAAAGCAACTCCAAAAATAAAAAAAGATTTATTTCGAGATAAGTTTGTTAAAAATACTATTCAAAAAGCATCTGGAAGTATAAGTGGTTTAATTCCTGTACAAACAACACTTTTAAGAGACGATAAAGGACGTACTGTTATTGGAATAATTGCTGTAGCTTCTCCAAAAACAAAACAAATTGCAAAAGATATTTCTCTCCAAAGAGCTTCTCTTGTTAAAGGTAAAGGAAGAGATATTAGTAGTTTATTGCCAAATTCAAGTAAAGAATTTATTTCTACAATGGGTGTAAGACTTGTCTATGATAAAGATGGTTCTCCTGCAATTATCTCGTATGGTATCGCATCTTACCGTCCTGACAGTGGTGATGACTATATTAATGATGAACTTCGTTCAGAAGCAAAAAATGCTGCTGTTGCAAATGCTGATTCACAAATTGCAGAAATGGTTAACGGTTATATGAATGTTAAGAATGAACGTAAAAATGGTGAAGAGACAAGAAAATTTGTAGAGAGAGAAGTAAAGTATGATTCTGATACTGTTGAAAAAACAATTAAAAATATTATAAAAACAGTGAATAAAAGTGCAAAGTCTTCTGCAAAAATGAAAGTACAAGGAATATCTACAGTTAAAACTTGGAGATACACATCAAAAGAAGGCGTTAAATTTGTAGGAGCTGTTCGTGTTTGGAAATATAGCACACTGAATGCGGTAAAAGCATTTAAGCGTTCAAAATCCTCTCATAAAATTAAAAAGAGCTATAACAACTTTCATCAAGAGAGCAAAGTAATAAATACAATGGATGATTTTTAATGAAACAACTTCTTTTTATACTTTTTTTTGTATTTATTCCGAATTTTTTACTTGCTGTACAGACCACTACTACAGTTCAAGTAAAAGGCTTTGGGATAACGCGTGGAGAAGCGATACAAAATGCATTAATTGAAGCATTAAAACAGACAAAAGGAGTCTCTATAGATTCTAAAAAAGCATTTTCAAAAAGGATACAACAAAAAAATATATCCATTAATCAAAAAAATTCAAGAAAAATAGCCGTACATTCTCTTAGTCAAAGTGCTGTAAAAGAAGCGACAAAAGGGCTAATTAATAGCTATAGGATTCTTGATGTTCAAAAAGCTGGCAATCATGAATGGAATGTAAAACTTTTAGTAAAGATATTAGGTTACAAATCACCTGGTTTGAGTACAAATCACAGACGAAAAATTGCTGTCATGCCTTTTTATTATGCAAAAAGATATTTTCATATCGCTGGACAACAATATAGTGGAACAAAGATTTCTAATATGTTAAGTCAATCTCTAACAAATGATTTTACGCAATCAAGAAGATTTGCTGTTGTTGATAGAACATATCTTAGAGATATGTCTAAAGAACTTGGTATTATTACATCAGGACAAACGCCTCTCTCTCAAAGAGTCAAACTTGGACAAAAACTCGGTGCAGATTATCTTTTAGTTGGAACAATCCAAGCAGCAAATATGCATACAACAAATACGCACAATCAACTTTTAGGCTCAAACTCATCCCAAAAGAATGCAGAGTTTATTATAGATTATCGTATTATTGTTGTAGGCACTTCACAAATTAAATGGTCTGCTACAAAAAAAGCTGTTATAGACTTATCACACTCACAAAATAGTACAGAAATGGCACTTACCAATGCTATTGAAAATGTTGCACATTCCATTGCAAATGAACTTTTAAGCAATATCTATCCTGTTAGAATCCTTAAAATTACACGAGTAGGTACTATTGTTCTAAATCAGGGTGGTAACTCTTTACAAGTTGGCACGAAAATGAATATTATGCATTTGGGTGAAAAAATGATAGACCCATATACACATGAATCTTTAGGCCGACTTGAAAACAAAGTTGCAACTATACAAATAACCAATGTAACACCAAAGTTATCTTATGCAAAAGTTATAAAAGGTTCTTTAAATAATATTAAAAGAAATGATATATGTCGAAGAATAAAAAAACAGCAATTTAGTGCAAATACTGTTGTTCAAGACAATCCAAACTGGAAAAAATCTTCCGTCAAAATAGAAAGTAATGGTGGTGTCAGACTACCATTTGACTAATCTATGGCAGCTTTTAAAGAACATGTAAATATTGCAACAATCGCTACGGGGGTTGTTGTAATAACATTATATAGTTCAAATTTTCTAACACTGTATCAAACATTAATAGCACTTTTTATTGGTATCATGGGAGGTATTTTACCTGACATTGACTCTGATAATTCAAAACCTCTGCAAGGTATTTTTAAGATATTTTCTATTATTGTACCGTTGCTAGTACTCCTCTCTTTTTTTCATGTCATGCCAGTTTTAAAAACGATATTATTATGGATATTATTTGCACTACTGTTAAGAATAACTCTCTTTAGATTTTTTTTGCATCTTACACATCATAGAGGAATTTTTCACTCAATTCCTATGGCAATTCTTGTTGGGGAGCTTATTCTACTCTTTGCTTACTACATTGCGAAAGCAAATTTAAAAGTAGCTGTTATCTATGGTTTTATACTATCTTTTGGTTTTATAATACATTTACTACTTGATGAAATTTATAGTGTAGATGCTTTTGGTGTAAAAATAAAAAAATCTTTTGGAACGGCATTGAAACTTTATGATAAACATAATTTTACAGGGACCCTTACACTTTACTTCTTAATCATTCTAATTTACTTCTTTTTACCAAATATAAATACAATGATTATTAAACTATTTTACACAATTTCAGATATAAAATTGATATAAAGAAATAATTCTATGCTAAAAAAAATACGAAATATAAATTGATGGAATTTTAATCCGTTTCTCTCCTTTTAAAGCTAGAAAAAATATTGTGTTCATTTTTAACTATCATTAATCTTTTATACTCTTGATACTTAGTCTCTTCAAAACCATATATTTCTACAATCCTATGAAGTAACTTTTCTTCATTTGAAGCTGCAATACCATCAGAGAGCATCATATCTACTAGATTTACTATAATACACTCTTTTTGTTCTTGGGAGAGTATTTCATTTGATTGCCTGAGAAATTCATCAAATGAAGAACCAGTCTTTATTGCATTTTTTATATATTTATTAGCTTGAAGAATGACTTTAGTATCTCCATGCATTACTGTTGACAAATATGTAATTTCTTCATTCTCTAGTACACCATCTGCTGTTGCCATATAGAGAAGTGCAATAGCAAAAGATGATTTTGGAGTTAGATTTATTTCTGTAGATCTAAACATTATTTTTTAACCTCTTGTTGAATTTTAATTAATTCACTTTTTATCTCAGATAGTTCTTTATGAATAACAACCATTTCATAGTTTTCATGTTCAAGGGCATACTGTATATCATTATCTTTTATCTTTGATATCTCATCTATGATTACGGCAATAAATAGATTAAATATTACAAATGCATTTATTATTATAAAAGAGACAAAGTAAATCCATGCAAAAGGATGAACTTCCATAGCTTCATACATTACATCTGTCCAATCTTCAAAGGTAAATATACGAAATAAAGTTAACATAGATATAGAAACATTCTTCCATAAGCCACTCTCTAAATTAGAAAAAAATTGATTTCCAAGAATAGCATAAATGTAAAATACAATGAACATCAAAAGAACTATATTAATAATAGAGGGGATAGCTCCTTCTAGCGCTGTAAGCAATTTTTTAAGACTTTCATTTACAGATATTAACCTAAGAATTCTAAATATTCTTAATAATCTTACAATGGCTACTGACTCAAATGTCCCGAGAGGAATTATTGAAATAAGTATAATAATAAAATCAAATAGATTCCAATTATCTTTAAAAAAGTCTAATTTGTTTTTTTCTACAAACAGCTTCAATGATATTTCCAACATAAAGTATATCGTAATAGACATATCAAAAAACGAGAATAGTGATAAAATAAAAGAGTCTTCAACGTAAGTTTTTAAACCAAGAGAAATACTGTAAATAATTATTATGAATGTTGTGATATTAGTAAAGCTTTTAGAATGCCTAAACATTATAAGTTTACTTTTAAGGGTTAATAAGTTGTGTTTTTTAAATTCGTAAGAGTCATTATGCATATTGGTATTCTATCAAAAAAATACTTAACTTACATATTTTAACATTTATATGCATCATAATATTCATCAAAGTATTATTTCGTTAAAATTTATGTAAATTAATATAAGGAATTAATATGGCATTCGGAAGTATGTTAGATAAAGCAAAAGGTGCAGCAGATTCAGCAAAAGAAGCAGCAGGTAATGTAAGTGGAGGAGCGTCAGATATGATTAATTCAATTATATCTGATATAAATGAGGCATTACCAGTTCTAAAAAAGAGTGGTTATGAGATGAATGAATTTGAAGTAGAACTAGGGTTAATCCCAAGTGTTAAACCACATTTCTTAATTTCTGATGAATTAACAGAAGAAAAACAAGTTGAAATTTTAGCTGAGTTAGAAGGAAATAAGATGGCATCTCTTTTAGTAAAATCATTAGCACAAGCTGCTAAATTGCAAAAAAATATCAAAGTTGCTAATTTAAAATTTGCTGAAGTTGAGATAGAAGCAAGTGTCCCACCAAAAGTGACTTTAAAATTTAATTAATAATTAAAAATAGATTTCCTTTCGGATATCTATTTTAAAAACTCTTTCTTCTTTGCTTTGAATTCATCCTCAGTCAAGATGCCTTCTTCCCATAAGTTGCTTAATCTTTCTAAATATTCAATATCTTGACTATTCGATTTAGTATCCTCAAATATTTTTATTTTATTCTCCACCTGATTCAATACATGTTTGATTTCTTTTTGAACGGTTTTCTTTTGTGAAAAATAAAAATACATTATTAAAGGAAAAAAAGGGCTTACACAATTAAACCAAAAATAAAATGAAGTTTTATAGTCAAGATATACATTAATTAAATATCCATTTTTTGTTTGTTCAACTACTATTTTTGTAATATCTTTTCTATATTTTT
>JALUBM010000028.1 GCA_027044845.1 Sulfurimonas sp. | reverse complement strand
ATGCCAATATTTATATTGACAACGTAACATCTGCCCAAAAATATCTCAAACGCAGCAGCTCCTCTTCAACTGTCAATGCAGGTCTCTCCCGTGCTATTAAAAAGGCTCTCTCAATGAAAATAAGAGATGCTAATGAAGCACTACAAAAACTTGCTAAATTACAACCTAAGCACTCAATATTACAATATAATCTTGCTCTTACCTATGCACAACTTGGAAATATTTCAAAAGCAAATAAACACTTTTTACGCTCATACCATCTCAATGCAAAAAACTACCTTTCAGGAGTTTATGCTGTCATGACAGGCAAAATGATAAACAAAAATATAAAAAAACTAAAATCTATTTTAACAGATTCCATTTCACAAGAGGAAGATTCTGAAGAGAAAACACTCTACACGACACTCTTACATATAAGTAATAATGACTATCTCTCTGCAAACGAGTGGCTCAACAATAAATATAAAACCCATCCACTTTATCTTGCACTCTCAACGCTTATTGGAATGAAGTTGCATAATTATGACAATGCCAAAAAAGCGAGTGAAAAACTTATCATACAATTTCCACATGACATTTTACCCCATCTTATGTATATAGATACGCACTTTTATCAAGAAAAACCAATGAAATATGTTGAAAAAGTACATAGATACCTTCAGAAACAACACTTTAGCTTTATGGATCTCTACTATGGTCCCTATATCACACGCTATCTCTACATACAAACAAAACTTATTACAGGGGAACTCTATTATTTACGTAAACAACTTGAAACAAAACTTAATACAACAGCAGCAAAAACAGAAGAAATAGAGAGTGCCTTAGCACTTGCATCACTTTATGACAAACAATTTGAAGAGTCTTACACGCTCTATAATCACCTCATAGATGAACTAAAAATCAGAGATGCACACACACTTTATCTTGGTGCAGTTGCTTCAACAGCTGCCGACCATCATGCAAATGCTATTGCACTACTTGAACTCTCTATCATAAAAAATAAACACTATTATGAAAGTAGATATGCCCTTGGCCTACTCTACCTTGAAACAAAAAACAATGAAGGTGCCACTATTCAATTAAGTAAAATAGATAGTCAAAATTTCATATCACACTATTTTGATTTTAATATAAACGAGGATGAACTGCTTTATATGAAACAGCATCCTCAGAATAAGAATTAGAAAGTTTTAAAGAGAGGATTTTTTACTACTCATTGAAGCATCTTCTTTAAGTTCTTCTTCTATAGTTTCAGTGGATACAATAACTTTTGATTGAATACCATTCTCTTTTTCAAAGTTGACAATAATATCACGAACCTCTTCACCTGTAATATTCTCTTTTTTATAAAGTAATGCTACCATATCTTCAATCGCATCCCTATACTCTTCTAAACGAGCAACGACATTCACATAATGTTCATCAAGAGATTTTTTAATAAATATATCCATCTCTTCTGCCATTTTATCACTATATTCACGCGTAGATTGCTGTACGCCACCTAGAAAAGATTGCCGCGTCTTTTCTAAAACCATTAATCCAGCAATATCAGTCATACCATATGTTTGTACCATAGATTTAATAATATCCGTTGCACGCTCAAGATCATTCCCAGCACCTGTTGAAATTTCACCAATAAATACTTGTTCAGCAGCCCGACCTCCTAGTAAAGTATCTACTTCTGCCCACAATTCATGCAGTTGCATCATAAATTTATTTTCTTCAGGCTTATTCAGTGTATAACCAAGTGCAGCGAGTCCCCTAGGAACTATAGAAACTTTTGATACTTTTTTTGCACCTTTAGTTGTCTCTGCAAGAAGTGCGTGTCCACTTTCATGATATGCAACAATTTTTTTCTCTTTTGGATTAATACGGCGTGATTTTTTTGCAAGTCCTGCAAGTGCACGTTCAACAGCTTCATACATATCTTGTTGTTTTACTGTTTTTTGACTTCTGCGTCCTGCAAGGAGTGCTGCTTCATTCACAATATTTGCCAAGTCAGCACCTGCAAGTCCCGCAGTTAAACGAGCAACCTCTTCCAAATCAACATCATCATCAATTTTCACATCTTTTACATGTACTTTTAAAATCTTAATACGCCCCTCAAAATCAGGCTTATCAACAAGTACTTGTCTATCAAAACGTCCAGGACGAAGAAGTGCTTGATCAAGAATTTCTGGTCTATTTGTCGCAGCTAAAATAATAACAGGTGTATCTGTACCAAATCCATCCATCTCAGCAAGAAGTTGATTTAA
>JALUBM010000027.1 GCA_027044845.1 Sulfurimonas sp. | reverse complement strand
ATAGCTGAATGGGTAAATCGTGAATTTAAAGTTGTAAGTATAATTTTCATAGAAGAAGTGTAACATAGATTTTAAAAAATGGAGGAAAAACAGTCGAGAATAAAAAGGGGGAAAACTCGACTGTTTTAAAAATTTATAGGAGTATATATCTCGCTTATGAAAGGGGAAAAACATAATTGAGATATAAAATTATATTTATTATAAGTTAATACTAGGTAAATAGTGTATATTTACTTATTTTCTTTGTACTCATCCATCATCGCATCTAAATCTTTAAAAAGTTCTAGTGATGCATTTTCCATTATTCTGAAATTATCAATAATAATTGTAGGATGGTTTGCTTTGAGGACACTTCCCTCTTTTACATAGACCATATTTTTGGCAACGCTATCATGAACCGTTTCGTGTGGTGCATCCATCTTCTTAAAGGCAGAAGTATTTCCAAATCGTTCTTTACCGATACTTGCGTACCATTTTCCCATTCTGCAGTGTTGATGGTCAGAAAACTCTTTGGTTTTATCTTCATTTAAAATAGTTGAATAAGCGATGGATTTAAATAAAATATGGTCTGCTTTTACAAGTGTTGTAAAGAGACGATTTTGAATTGTAATGGCTGAGGAATGCGCTGAATTTGCTTGGTCGCTAAGTTCTGAAAACGTATTTTCAAATTCATGAATAACATTATTTGACTCTTGTGCAATTGTACTTATTTCATCAGAATTAGTTCGCATGTCATTTGCTTCTTGCTGAAGTGTCGATATATTGATTTCTATTTCTGTGGTAGCTTTTTGCGTACGTTCTGCAAGTTTTCTTACTTCATCAGCAACGACAGCAAAACCACGTCCATGTTCACCTGCACGAGCAGCTTCTATCGCGGCATTAAGTGCAAGGAGGTTTGTTTGGTCGGCAATGTCTTTAATGAGTTCCACAACTTCAGAAATCTCACGAGAACGCCCTTCAAGGTTAATAATTCCTTCATGTGACGAAGCAATGAGTTCAACAAGAGAACCTAGCCTTTGTCCTATTTCAAGTACATTATTGAGACTTCCTGTCGCCTGTTGAGCAGTTTGCTTAGAAACATTGACAATATCTTCTGCATTCTCAGATGAGATGGTTAAATCTTTTTGAATAATGGAAAGCCCCTCTTCTATACCTCCACCGAGATTTGCAAATTTATGTGAAAGTTCACCCATTCTTTTTGTTTTGTAGCCATTTGCAATAGAATTAACGGCTTTGTTGACTGATTCTGCCGTATTGTGAAAAAGACCTTGTAAACCTTGAGGATAGGTATGTCTATATACTTTTCCTGCAGAAGCAGATTCGATGGTTGTTGCTGTGTCACGCATAAAGGCTTCTACTTGGTCGAGCATATCGTTAATTGCCCAAGCTATTTTGGTGTCTTGAGAGTCGTTATCTGGAATATGCGTTATACGTCCTTCAAGTTTTCCTTGTGCCGCTTCTGTTAAAATCTTTTGGGCATTTTGTAAAATATGTGAGGTTTTTGAAGCTGCAGAATTTGGAATAAAAAGAGAGACAATTGTGATCAGGAAAATAATTGCAGCTAAAATGTAGCTTGCAGACAAAAGAGCATAAATGCCAACGCCGATAAGACTTATAAAAAGTACAAGTGCTTGATTATTTTTGAAGAGAGATGATGTATTCATCGTAACTAACTCCTTCTTGATGTAGTAAATCTGTTAAAACCTTTGTTCCTGCTGTCATACCACCACTTCGCTCAGCTTGAAGCATTTTTGCATATAAAGATTTTATGATTTCTAGGGCTTGTGGGTTTGGTTTTCTTCTGACTGAATAGTAGCCGATTATATTGCCACGTTCATCTAAAGATGGTGTAACATCTGCATAAACCCAGTATTCATTTGCATTTTTTGTTTTATTTAAAACATAAGCAAAAAGTTCTTCTTTATTTTGTATTTTGTCCCAAAGTAGTTTAAAAACTGCCTTTGGCATATCAGGATGACGCACGATATTATGAGGTTTTCCTAAAAGTTCTTCCTCTCCGTACTCTGCCAAATCCATAAATATTTTATTTACGTAGGTAAGCCGTCCTTTTGTATCTGTTTTAGAGACTATAAAGTCGTTTTCTCCTATTTCTCTTAGCATACTTTTCCTCGCTTTTTTAAGTATTATGAAGTATTATATCATATCTTTATTAGATTATTGCTATAATTTTTTGATAGGAATTGCCTTTGTTTATATTATTATCTATTTTTTTTTATTTTTATTTTTCAATTGTTGGTATATAT
>JALUBM010000026.1 GCA_027044845.1 Sulfurimonas sp. | reverse complement strand
CTATAGAAGATATGGTCGAGAACTACGGACGCTTATATAAAAATTTGTATAATGAATTTAAAGAGCAAAAAGGGCGACTATGAGTCAAAAAAATGATGAAGATTTAAGTGCTTTATATAATGCCATCACCAAAGAGCGGGGCAAACCGTTGGATTTTTGGGAAGTAGCAGCTTTGCTGGAAGTGTACGGCATTCGTGACATTGACGCACAAAATGAGTATAGATTTGAAAATGTTTTTGCTATGGCAGAATATATGATGCGTTATAAAAATACGAAAACTTATCCAGCAAAATCTTTGGTAAATTTTGAAGAACTGCCGCCACTTTGGCTACGAGTATTTAAAAATTATTTAAAAGGTTTAGCATTTGCTATGCCGATGTTTGTACAAATATTTTTTACACTTTCAATTGGGTATGCAATTTGGTCGGGAATAGATATGGATCAAATGCAAGCGACGGTTATTGCCGTAGGTACTTTTTTGGCTCTTATCGTAACGGGGGCATCTGCTCAAGCAATTGGGCGAAAAGGACTCTTTTATTTGAAGCAGGGAGAAGTAATTTTAGCATCTAATATTACAAAAGTATTGCTTAATGTAGGGTATGCTTTTGTAGTTATTATAGGTATTGTTCTAATAATATTTAATCTTTTTTTTGAAGTATTTCCGACGTATTATTTTTTTGTAATGATTGCTTTTTATTTTCTTTTATCTTTGCTGTTTTTAAATATATCAATTTATTATATGTTTGAGGAGTATAATAATATTTTATACTTTTTCCTTGCAGGAATTTTATTGGTATATATAGCTCATGGTATAGTAAAAGTGCGTTTACCTGAAGCACAGTTCATCGCATTGGTAGTGTTAGATATAGTTATAGCCATATTGGCATATAAACGATTAAAGGATTTGAAGAACAAAGACCTAAAGTCTGAGGGAGAGTTTTTGCCTCGGGCTTCAATACTCTTTTATTCGCTTATTCCTTTTTATCTGTATGGATTTTTCTATTTTGTATTTTTAGTAACAGATAGAATGGTTGCTTGGAGTGCCAACGTAGAAGCGAAACCTTACTTTATTTGGTTTGATGTTCCTTATGAATTGGGACTTGACTGGGCACTCATAGCATTAGTGTTGTTGATGGGACTTACTGAGATAAGTATTCATGAATTTATGTATAGAATAAATGATATGGTTGTAAAATATAAGTATAAAGAATATCAGAATTTTAATCATGAAATATATCATTTTTTTAAAAAATTTAATATAGTATATGTATTTTTATCTGTTATAATTATACTGTTTACATATTATGTTATATATTTTGTGCATAATTATACTGATTATAAATTTACAAAGAATTTTTTTGATAGTTTTACACCTTTTGTCTATTGGGTTGCAGCAATTTCTTATGCTTTTATGGTGAATGGACTGATGAATGTGTTGTTTATCTTTTCATTTTCAAGACAAAGTTTTTCTCTCAAAGCAATAGGAATATCGACGATAGTAAATCTTATCGTCGGTATGATATTCAGTCGCATGTTTGGACTGGAATATGCTGTATATGGATTATTGGTCGGAAGTATAGTATTTTGGGCGTATAGTTTTACCTATTCAGTAAAAATGTTTAAAAAATTAGAATTTTATTACTATTCATCATTTTAGGAGTTGCTTATGAAACGTTATTCTATTTTTGCTTTGTTGTTCTTTGGATTCTTTATCGTGGGATGTAGTAGTCAATATGAAAAGCGGCTTGAAAAAAAGATTTTAACTCCGCAATCGGTAGAAGTGTATGATATTAATGTGCAGAATGTGTACGCACATCCAAATAGCAGAACACGGTTACTAAAAAAGTTCCCTTTTATTTCCAATCAGCCTGTTATAGATTTTAGGGGAAAATTCTCTAATGAATTTTATGACAAGATTAATTATAGATATAAAGCAGCTCCTCTTAAAGATGTGGATTTTTGGAAACTACGTACAAATCCTTTTTCTCAAGATTTTATTTATGTCTTGCCAATATGGGTAAATAAATTTCAAAGAGTCTCAAATAATCTGTTTGGAAGTATTGCATATAGTTATAATCTTTCGCTTAAAGAGCAGGAAATTTTAAAATGGTGGATAGGTCAGGGCGGAATACTCTGGATAGAAGGAGGTATATACTCTACTCGTTATGACACATTTAAAAAAAATGGAGAAATTGCTTCTAAAGAGATAATAAAAAAGATTATTCAAAAAAGCAAAAACATGACATTTTTTGATAAAAAAGTAAAAACATACATTTATA
>JALUBM010000025.1 GCA_027044845.1 Sulfurimonas sp. | reverse complement strand
CTAATATATTTTTGAAAGTTGTCTCTTAATTTACCTAAATCATGATAAATTTTTATGTTTTTTATTAATTCACTATCAATTTCACTAATCATATTATCAATATGATTAGTGAAAGGCACATCAGGATGAGAAAAATATTTACACAAAGCAAACCCCTTTTTCATTTACCTTATATATGCACCCATTATTTTGAGTTTTTATCTCTTGTTTACCTGATATATCAACAATAAAATCTCTAAATTCACTAAAAGTTCTTATTTTAGTATTTACTTCAGTAGCAAAGCGAATATTAGATACATGATTAAAAACATTCAAATCATAAATATATCTATCCAAAGGAATAAGAGTATTAACAACAACTTCCTCATCAGCTATTCTTTTAAAAGTTTCTATTTTTATATTGCTAAAATCAGCCTCAAAAGCATTAATTCCCATATAAATTTGATATTTTGTTTTATGATTTTGGATATAATCAAATAACATACCTTTTATATTATCACTAATCGTGCTTAAATCCACAAAAATATCATATTCAGGTGCAACAATCAATTCTCTTTTGAATTGTTTCTTACCCCTTGCATCTTGATACCCCTCTTTCAACTTCAGATTAGTACCTAAAACTTTTTGTAAACCATTAAATACAAACTCTTTTTTTTCTATATTTTTATTAATAGACACTGAATACTTTATCTGATTTAACTCAGAATAATCATCTAAACCAATAATAGCCCCCAAAAACCCCATAATAGCAGTTTTTGGCGGTATAGGATATGTCAAAGAGGAGTAATTAGTCGCAGGATGAGAATAGTGTGCGTAATCACCCATAAGCTTAAAAGCTAAAATATCATCCTTATTTAAGTCTGTCATCTTTTATCCAATTTTGAGGGATTTCAATGACATTAATATCACTATCAATATAATATCTTACCTCTTCAATTTCATCTTTTAAAGTTTCAATTTTTTTAATTAATTTGCTTAGATTAATACTAAAATCTTCCACGCCTCTATAATTTAGTTCAGGAATATCATTGTTTCCAACAGTATCAACAAGATTATGGCATCTTCCAATAAAAGCATCACTATCTTCTTTATACTTGACATCAATCAATAATCTTGATTTTTGACCTGCTTTTGTACGAGTAATCAAGTTTTGAGTACCATTCCAAAGATATTTTAAAGTTTTATAATAGTCGTCTTCACTATAACCAGTTTTAAGAGCATTATAAGGACTCACAACAGCAGAAGTAGCAAACATTCCATATTTTAGCATTGATTCAGCTCTAAAAGTAGCTTGTGTTTTGTTGTCACCAGAAGCAAAGGCACCAGTTCCTTTAATATATTCAACTTCTGTTTGATGAATAGTTCTGCTCGTACCAATTTGCATAGCACCAGTCAAGTTTATACTATCTGTACCTTTTTTATCAGCCTTTTTCAGAGGCATCACAGTTCCAAAAGCTCTAATATCAAAAAATTGTTGTGCTTGTTTTATCACTTCATTTTCAGATAAGCTATTGTCAATCCCAACCATTACAGCAGCAGCCTTACAGTCAGCTACAATTCCTTTGTCACTAACATATTCTTTTACAAAAATATTTTCACCTTTCATAAGAGCAAAATCTCTAATAGTTCTTTTAATGCGAACATCCGTAGCTTCGGCTTTTTGACTAGCCTCATCAAATCGTGGGGCATTGTCTTTCAACATATCACCATTTGGGTTAAAGTTTTCACCATCCCATAAAAATAACATTTCTCTCTTGTTTTTTATTGTGTTCATCTCTTTTCCTTATTTTTCTATTTTAAAATTTTTAAGAGTTTTAGCACTCTCACCGCCAATCGCAAAACATATAGAAATTTCAGCACCATCAGGTTTTTCATTTCCGAGTTTTGCATACTTTTGAAGAACTAAACTATTTATATATGAAATCTTTTTACCAACAAGTGTATAACTGTTGATTTTATTGACAGCATCTTCACATTCAGCAAGAATAGCCTTTAATCTTTTTATATCTCTTATCTTTTGAGAACCTAAAAAATTTCCTAAAGTAGAGTTACCAGTCGATTTATTTTGCCCTTGTTGAAATGCAATCAACATAGAGGACAGCATACCTGTATAAAAAGCTATTTGTAAAAGATTACTATCTTTTATAATTAAAATATTTTTCTCTAAATTATCAACAACTTTTTTAAATTCGTCTAACTTAATTTCTTCTTTTACTTTATTATTGTTTTGCATTGCAAAATCTCCTTTTTTTAATATTTGTATATCTGTTTTTCCAAGAC
>JALUBM010000024.1 GCA_027044845.1 Sulfurimonas sp. | reverse complement strand
GATATTGATGAAGTAAAACTTAAAGCCGAACATAAAAGAAGTGAAAATAAGAAAGTACGCCATTACAATAAAAACACGACAGGAATTGTTTCAAAGAAAAAGAGAAAAACGACAAAACGGGATGTAAAATAATAATGAATAAAGTAAAAACAAAGTATTTAAAAGATTATAAGAGACCGATATTTACAATAAAGAAAGTTGAATTATTGTTTGATTTGTATGAAGAAGAAGCAGTTGTTGAAAGCACGATAGAGTTTGTAAAACTCGATGAAAATGAAAAATATCTAAAACTTGACACGGTGAATTTAGAGCTTTTAGAAGTCTCTTTAAATGGTTTGAAGTTGCAGGAGAGTCGTTATATTATAGAAGAAGAGAATCTGACGATTATGAATGTTCCCAATGAATTTGTACTGCAGATTAAAAACAAGATATATCCGCAAAATAATACGGAACTTGAAGGACTCTATAAATCAGGTGATATTTTCTGTACACAGAATGAACCTGAAGGATTTAGAAGTATAACACCTTATCTTGATCGTCCAGATATTATGAGTGTTTTTACAACCACCGTTATCGCAGAGGAGAAAAAATATCCGATTTTACTCAGTAATGGAAACAAAATAGAATGTCATGAGCATTTTGATGGGCGGCATGGTGTGACATGGCATGATCCACATCCTAAACCATCATACTTATTTGCACTCGTAGCGGGAAATTTAGGTGGTATTAGCGATGAATTTACTACGATGGAAGGTAATAAAGTAGCGTTAAATATATATTGTGATTTGGGAAATGAATATAAATGTCATCATGCCATGACTTCTCTTAAAAAAGCTATGAAATGGGATGAAGAGAAATATGGTCGTGCGTATGATTTGGATATTTATAATATTGTAGCAGTTGATAGTTTTAATATGGGAGCTATGGAAAATAAAGGACTCAATATTTTTAATGCTGCCTATGTTTTGGCAGATACCGATACTGCAACTGATGCGAATTTTATGGGAATTGAGAGTGTTATAGCACATGAATATTTTCATAATTGGACAGGAAATCGCATTACATGTAGAGATTGGTTTCAATTGACACTTAAAGAAGGATTGACCGTTTTTCGTGATCAGTGTTTTTCTGCAGATATGAATTCAGCAGAAGTCAAACGCATAGAAGATGTGAAAGCTTTACGTGAGAGACAGTTTGTTGAAGATGCCTCACCTACTCGTCATCCGATACAGCCAGAATCATATATCTCTATGAATAACTTTTATACGGCAACAGTCTATGAAAAGGGTGCAGAAGTGATTCGTATGGTTTATACACTTTTAGGCAAAGAAAAATATAGAAAAGCGACAGACTTATATTTTGAAATGTTTGATGGACAGGCGGTGACGACTGATGACTTTTTATGGGCGATGAGCAAGGGCGGAGGTATGGATTTAAAAGTGTTCAAAAAATGGTATTATCAGAGTGGAACGCCACGTTTGAAGGTAGAAGAGTCATTTGAAAACACAACCTATTTTCTGACTTTAACGCAGATAATTTCAAAGAGTGTTGAGGGTGAGAAGCAAGAACCTTATTATTATCCTTTAAAAATAGGATTATTTGATAATGCAGGAGATGAGATTCTTGCAAGAACTTTGATACTTTCACAAGAGCAAGAGACCTTTGTTTTTGAAGGATTTGTATTTAAGCCTATCCTCTCAATTAATCGTGATTTTTTAGCACCTATAATCGTCGAACAAGAAGAAAATGATTATGCTTTTTTAATGAGGTATGATACAAATAGTTTTACACAGTATGAAGCAACACAAAATTTTGCTTTGCAGACGATTAATAAAATTATGGACTCAGACACAATAGATAAAGGGTTTATAGAGGCTTATGGACATTTGCTTGATTTGGATGTGGATTTATCTTATAAAGCACTACTTTTGGAATTACCTTCAATATCATCAATTATGCAACTTCAAGAAAAAATTGATTTTGATGAAATATATAAGGCTAAAGATACACTTCTAAAATATATAGCTCAAAAATTTCAAAACAAACTTTTGGGTATTTATAAACAAAATCACAATCCTTCATCCATAAGCTTAGAGGCAGAATATATCTCTAAACGTGCGATAAAAAATAGAGCTTTAAAAATTCTTTCTGCACTTAAAAATGATGAGGTTGCCCAACTGGCACAAAAACAATATGAAGCGTCTTTGACAATGACAGATAGAATTATTGCACTTGATGTTTTAGAAAACTTACATGTAAGTTACACCGAAACTGCCTTGCAG
>JALUBM010000023.1 GCA_027044845.1 Sulfurimonas sp. | reverse complement strand
GAAGACGACAAACCAAATCCTTTGAATGAGTATGGGAAAAGCAAGTTAATGGGAGAAAAATGGCTAATTGAAGAGGGGCTTGAAAAATACCTAATCTTTAGAACAAGCTGGGTGTATGGAGAAGGAAAACAAAACTTTATTTATAAACTTATGCAATGGGCAAAGGATCAAGAGTTTCTAAAGGTGGCGTATGATGAGGTATCCGTTCCTACATCCACAAGAACAATAGTTGATATAACTTTAAGGGCTATAGATCAAGGCTTGGTTGGCCTATACCATTTGGTCAACTCGGGTTATGCCTCAAGGTATGAGTGGGCAAAGAAGATTCTACAGATAAAAGGGATTAAAAAGTTTATTTACCCTGTTTCAAAAGATATATTCAACTTGCCTGCTAAAAGGCCTAAATTCTCGGCAATGAGTAATGAGAAAGTGGCAAAGCAGTTAGGGATTGAGATTGAGGAATGGGGAGACGAGATGGAAATAGTTTTTAAATTTGAAAGAGGCAACCTATGAGGCTAACCGAAGAAGAGGTAAAAGCCATAAGGAAGGCGTTTTACGAAACATTTAAGAATGGTGAAATTTATCTTTTTGGAAGTAGAGTGGATGATAGCGAAAAAGGTGGCGATATCGATCTGTATGTCGTGCCGGCTGAAAAATTGGACAATGAGAGAGAAAAAAGAATAGAATTTTTAGTAAAACTTATGGAATATTTAGGAGAACAAAAGATTGATGTCATTATAGCAAAAGACAAAAATAGGCTAATTGAGCAAGAAGCTTTAAGGAACGGGGTAAAACTATGAAGGATATCAGAAAAACATTTACGGAGAAGTTATACGAATGTAATCAACACAAAAAGAGGCTTCTTAGCGCAAAAAAGAAGTTAAAGGCAATCATGCCGTTGAATCTGGAAAAATACAGGGAACTGGATGAGATATTCATAAGTATAATCGACCAGCTGCTGTTTAGATTCTCAAAATTGCAGGATACCATGGGAGAGAAAATTTTTCCGTATATACTACTTATGAATGGAGAAGAAGTGAAGAAAATGTCTTTTATAGACAGGTTAAACAGGTTAGAAGAATTGGAATTAGTAGAAAAAGATTTATGGATGAACTTGAGTCAGGAGAGAAACGAAATCGCCCATGAATACAGTTTTAATCAACAAGAGGTAGTGGATAGTATAAATGCCATTTATGAAAAGTCTGATAAACTCATAGAAATATATGATAGGTTATACAAATATTGCATAGATAAGTTTGGATTAAAAGTCCCTGAATGATGTTTGTCTGTTAATTTTTTGCACCTACGAGGTGCGAGATTGGGTCTTGCCTCTGTACCACACAATTGCATGATAAGACATGTTGTAGGCGACTATAAAAAACAAAATGAAGAGCATTGAGATTGATGTTCGGTTTTTGAAGTAATAAAGGGCGAATTCGTAAGGGACGATGAAGCTTAAGATAAGCAGAGATGTTTTGGGGCTTGATTTTGTAAGCTTTCTAAAGACCACGCTATGAAAATGCATTCTATCAGGATACATAGCTGGCAATCCTCGCAAAAACTTTCTTCTATAAAATGAAAACAACACCTCCCAAACGGGGTATATCATAACAGCCAGACAGAACCAGGGTGAAATATGGGGATGCCTTGAGACTAAAAAAACAGATAACTCTGCAAGCATAAAACCTAAAAAATAAGCCCCGCCGTCGCCCAAAAAGATCTTACCAAAAGGAAAATTCAAAACAAAAAAGCCAAGAGTGGAGAAGAACAAAACTGAGCTTATTTCAAACAAAACAACATCGTGCAATTGATACGACACGGCTATAAAAACAACTAACACAATCAAAGAAAAACCGCTTGCAAGGCCGTTGAAACCGTCAATTATGTTTATAGAATTTGTAACTCCGGCAACGGCAAAAATCGTGAATAAAAAAGCTATAGCGTAAGGTAAATGCGTAAATGGAGCAAAACCCAAACTCTTGAGCAATACGCCCGTAAAAAGTATAACCAAAAAAGCAGACAAAAAAGCCAATGAGAGCCTAACCTTAGGACTAACTTTCATAGATGCATCTTCTAAAAAACCGCCGATAATGACGGGAATTGAGGCAAGTGTAAGTTTAAACGCTACGAAATTTCCAAGCACAAAAGATCCAATGATAAATGCAACAAAAATACCAAAACCTCCAATTCTGGGTGTATCGCTTGTATGAAACTTTTGAGGTTTGTTTTCGGAAACTTTATCAACAAAAATCTTTTTTTTCTTACTTAAAAAAACAAAAGAAATACCAACTA
>JALUBM010000022.1 GCA_027044845.1 Sulfurimonas sp. | reverse complement strand
AATAAAATAATCTTTATAAAAATAAACGACAATAGGAATACCTACTGCCCCAATGTAATAAAAAAAGATTAAAACATCTTGCGTGACAAAGGTATTAAAGCTCAGAATATCCCACATATTTATCCTTTAACGACTACTTCATCTTTCACTCTGTTTTGATGTCCGTAAATAACAATTGCCACAAAAACTCCCCCTTGTACAACGCCAAGTATAACTTCAGAACTCACAGCCATCATGGCATTGAGTGTTTGCGGTATCCAATCTCCTGAACCAAGTGTTGTAAATGTTACCGTCGATATGTAAAAAGAAGTAATAAAACTATGATTATGTACCAATTCTAAATTTGCAGGAGAAAACTCTGAATTAAGATGAAAAAGAGAAAATACATCAAATAAATTAAAAATAATAGCATAATAAATAATCGTCAATACTGTAATTTCAAGATATAAAAGCACTACATGCATAAGTGTTGTATTGATTGCATGTTTCGTATGTGTAAAAATATACAAAGCACTATCTAAGAGTAAAAACCTTGCCACTATAATATAAAGAATGTCTCCAAATAAAAAAGCATCCTTATAACGCATAAAAAAATCAAGATGCATCAGGTGAAAAATCCATTCAATAAATATTGGCAGTAAAATTAATGGCAAAACCATAAATGCTATATTTACATTATAAATATAGCGTTTTTTTGGTTTTAAAAACTGCACTTGATTCAAAGCCATATTAAACCATTTTCACTAATTTATCTGTCATTTCTAGTGCAAAATCCGGTGGCATATGTCCTTTATTATAGTAAAGGTAGCTGTCAAATCCCCACTTCATCATTTTTGAAATCGGTGAATAAAGTGCTTTGTCTGTTTTGCCACCATAAAGTACATCTGAGACTATCATTGTAGCATCATGTCCGCCCATGTTCATAATACAAAACACTTCTAAATCATGCGGCGGAATTTCAACATCTTCCCCCAGCTCTTTCATCAACGTAGCTGCTGCTATTGCCCCTTGAATAATGGCAACATGACCGAGTTTTGGCTGTGCCAGTGCGGTGATGTCACCTGCTGCAAAAATATTGTCAAAATCAAGATGACGCATCTGTTTATCTGTTGGAATAAATCCTTTTTCATCGCCGATATTTGAATCTTTTAAGACCTGTGGAGCCGAGTATGGAGGAATTATAATCGCTAAATCACACTCCATTTTTGTTCCATCTTCAAAAGCGATAAAGTCTTTGCCTATCTCTTGAAGCACCTTATTGTTATGCAAGTCTATTTTTCTTTTCTGCATATACTTGCCGACAACTTCACGCGGTGTATCACCGACATCTTCAAAGAAAATCTCACCCGGTGTAAAAACATCCACTTTATAATCTTTTTCACGAGAAAGATGCTTATCCTCAGTCAAATAATAGTCCAGCATAAACATAATCTCACCGATAGGTCCTTCACATGGAGCAAGCAAAGGCGGTGCATCAACACGTGTTCCCCAAGTACTTTTTGCAGCACCCGTGACAATCTTTCCACCTTCAAAAGTTTTTACTCTTTGCCAAAGTCTTTGTGCCTGCGTATCATCACAAACAGAGTATCCATACTCTTTAAAGCCTTTTACAGCATCATAATCTTTGACTGCACCGAGTGTTACAAAAAGATAATCATAGCTCTCATTTGCTCCACTTTTTAGCTTTAACATATTGTTTTTTGCATCAATATTTATAACTTCATCTTGGATAAAAGTCGCATTACGGGATTCTATCGTATGTTTTAATTCTACAAGTGAATGAGATATAGCATCTCCTTCAAAAGCAACTTCAGGCAGAGATGGTTTTAAAAGAGAATGACTTCTGGCATCTATAACTGTAATGTCTATTTTTTTACCGATTAAATGACGTAATTTATAAAATACATGTAAACCTGCAAATCCTGCACCTAAAATTATTACTTTTTTCATAACTGACTCCTTATTTTAAGACTTAAAAGTCCTCATTTTCAAATTCTGCATCCGCTTTTTTATCTGCTATTCGCTGAAGCTCTGCATCACTTGTCATCATCCTTTTAATCTTCTTGGTTAAATTAGTTCGATCAGGCAATTTTGTCATATAGGCATAACCGCCGTAAAACATAACTATTACGGTAGTTATTAATATAACCTTTTGAACGGGGTCAAATTTTTGAATCGGATCTTTTGTGCGCATTTCACAAACTCCACCTGGACAATTTGTCGCTTTTTTCTTTTTGATGAGATTAAAAATTTTACACCCTAAACAAACAGAGAAAGCTGCTTCAAAAAAGAGCAATCCCATAC
>JALUBM010000021.1 GCA_027044845.1 Sulfurimonas sp. | reverse complement strand
TTTTGTAATGCTGAAAGATCAAATTCTATAATTTCATGTTCACACTCTATTCTTAACAGACATCTATTTTTCGTTATTACTTTTGCATTTTTTATGCCATCAGCAAGAAAAATTTTAGACTCAGTTGTCGGGTCATATGCCAGCAACATATCATTTTCTACAAAAAAAAGGCGTCCACCGCCACAGCCGTCACCTATAATACCCTCACACACTAATAGTGAATTTGAATCAAAACCATGAATCATCTAAACAATCCTCTTTTGCATCTTGTAAAAATTCTTTATAATCAGTTGAATTTTTATCTATTTTTTTATATTCTTCATAAGTGTAATTCTTAAATGTAGCATCATCAAGACATTTGCAAAGTTTCGTAGAGTTATCATCACCTTTACAATGTGAAAGCATCTCTTTCTTCTGTCCCTCTTCCCAGCCTACATAAGAAGTATAATAAGGATACAATGCCCAAATACCAAAGCCTATAGTCAGCACTATATTCAACATATGCTCTCTTTTTTTTGTTGCCCGCCACTTTTTCACATCATAATATATAAGCAATACAAAAACAATTTGCAAGCTAATATTAAACCAGTCACTCTCTAAAAAATCAAACAAAATTTATTTTCCTTCTCTTATCTTTTTAATGGCTTCAGCGCACATGCTCAGACCAAAGGTTGCCGTTACACCCATAAAACTACCTTTTTCTTTTACTACTGCTTCTTCACTTGAAAAAACAACTTTATATTTTTTATTAAATCCGCGTTTTCTTAATTCATACCTAATTTTTGACCCAAATTTATCACCATAACTTTTCCAAATATCACCAACTTGCACCTTAGTCGGATCTAGCCTTTTGGCACTTCCAAAAGAAGAAATGAGTTTTTTATAACATTTTTGTGCCAGTGCAAGTTTTGCGTTTCTATCATCTATAGCATCGAGTACCAAATCATATACACTAAAATCAAACTCTTTTACCCATGCTTCATCTATACGTTTATTGATGATTGCAATCTCTGGATAATGTTCTTTCAGTGCTTCTACCTTTCTTTCACCTTTATGTACTTCTGACCACATTTGACGATTTTGATTTGACACATCATAGGTGTCAAAATCTACGATGGTAATATTTTTCACACCGCTTCTATAAAGACAATCCAAGCAAAAACTACCAACGCCCCCTACTCCTAAAAGTAAAATATTCACCTCTTCGAGTTTGTCAAAATCATTTTGAATCAACATTTTTATGCGATCATATTTTTCCATCAATCAAGCCACTCTTCCAGCTTTTTCATACTTTTATACGCACTCAAATCCAGCATTATTGGGGTAATTGAAATGAAACCATCTTGTATCGCTTCATAATCACTCATGCCTTTCATGCCTTTTCTTGAGCGAAAATTCAACGGATGCAATCCCAGCCAATAATGTTGCTCACCTCTTGGATTACTATGAACATCCGCTTCATTTGAGTAAATTCTATACCCTGCATAAGTTATTTTCATCGGAGCTTGGGTGACATCAGACGGGATATTGATATTTAAAAATTCTCTGTCTAAGAGAGGAAAATTATCTTTACGTATTTTTGTTACCATTTTTTTTATGGTTTTTTGTGCAAGAAAAAAATCCTCTTTCGGATTTGTAAAATCCATCACCTGAGAAATAGCGATAGCGGGAACCCCGTGCAATACGCCTTCCATCGCACCTGCAGCAGTTCCACTATATGTAATATCTTCACCCATGTTGGAACCTCTGTTAATACCACTAACCACAAGGTCTGGCTTATTTCCCTGATAAATTGCATTTAACGAAAGATAAACGCAATCTGTTGGTGTACCATCATCAAGTTTAAAAGAGTTCTTTTCAATACCAATAAAACGCAGAGGTTTTGTTAGTGTTAAGGAATGTCCACAGGCTGATTTTTCATTTGCGGGGGCTACAACCATTACCTCGACATTTTCAAGCTCACATAATGCTTCAACTAAACAACGCAGTCCTTTTGCCTCATAACCATCATCATTTGTTACTAAAATTTTATATTTATTTTTCATAACGTAATTTTATACAAAACATCATTTACATTTGATAATTTAAGAAAAAACTCATACACTTTGCATTTAGGAACAGATTATGCTTATACATTTTGTATGAAAATAATTATATCACTCTTCCTAATTTGTTTTACACTTTTTGCATCAGAACTTGAAAATAACTATGAAAAGCTCAATAAAGAGATAGATAGCATCTCTAAAAGTTTAACACTCGAACAAAAAGTCGCCGTTTATTATCTCGTACTTGCGACACATGACAAAAT
>JALUBM010000020.1 GCA_027044845.1 Sulfurimonas sp. | reverse complement strand
ATGTCTTAGAGTGGTAAGAGCTTTGATATTCTTGGAAAATTTCTTGATGGCACTCACTGCATGATTTGTTTGTACGATAATTTGCAGACAAAAGTGTAACAAATAGTATAAGAAAAATAATTTTTATCATTTTTGACCTTGTTTTCTAAATTATATTAGATTTTGCAAGACTATTCAGTGGTGGACAAGGAGAGATTCGAACTCTCGGTACCGTTACCAGTACGCATCCTTAGCAGGGATGTGGTTTCAGCCACTCACCCACTTGTCCTTTTAAAGAACGTAATTATAGTCATAATTTAATAATAATTAGCTTAAATTAGCTCTAAGATTTTTTCAACAGCCTCAGCAGGATTTTTTGCCTGATAAATCGGACGACCCACCACTATAAAATTAACCAGAGCTTCTTGTGCATAAGCGACATCGGCAACTCTTTTTTGGTCTCCAGCATCTTCACCAAAAGGACGAATACCTGGAGTAAGTGTCATAAAATCTCTACATGTAAACTCTTTGATAGCCTTACTTTCATATGCAGAACAAACAACACCATCAAGCCCACTTTCCATTGCATCTTTGGCAAATTGATTTGCTTTTGTAGCAATATTTGCTTCATATATGGCATGAAATTCATCTTCAGCAAATGATGTCAACGCTGTTACAGCTAAAACTATAGGACGCTTTTCATACTTAGTAAGTCTTTGTATCACTGCAGTCATTGCACGTTTTCCTGCACTTGCATGGACATTGAACATATCGACACCAAGTCCCATTATAGACTCAGCAGCATCTGCCATAGTATTTGGAATGTCATACAGTTTTAAATCTAAAAATATTTTAAAATCAGGGTTAATTTGTTTGATGGCTTTTAAAAAATCTTCACCATCACGAATGTAAGTACGTAGCCCGACTTTTAGCCAGACATCATACTCTTTTATTTTTTCTATTAAAACAAGATTTTCTTCTTTTGTAGGTAAATCTAGGGCAACACATAATTCCATAATAACTCTTTTTTTATGGAATTATAGCATTTTCTAAATCAGCTTACTTAGATTTTACCATCGCTTCAATTTTTGCAACAATACTCGGATCTTCTAATGTTGAAATATCTTGTATAATTGCCTCCCCTTTTGCAATTGAACGAAGAATACGACGCATAATTTTACCACTTCTTGTTTTAGGAAGTCCAGGAACAAAAACTATGTCATCACAGAGAGCAATATTACCTATCTCTTTTTTAATAACACCATTAATAGTTTTAACTTCTTCTACTTCATCAGCAACACCTTCATCTGCTTTGAGTACAACATAAGCAAAGATTCCTTCACCTTTTAAATCATGCGGTTTTCCAACAACAGCAACTTCAGCAACATTAGAATGTTTTTTAATCGCTGCTTCAACCTCAGCAGTTCCCATTCTATGACCACTTACATTGATAACATCATCCGTACGACCTGTAATAGTAATATAACCGTCTTCATCATAAATTGCACCATCACCTGTAAAGTAAACAGGTTTACCATCTTTTTTCACATCACCAAAGTAAGATTTTACAAACCTCTCTTCATCTCCCCAAACACCACGAATCATAGATGGCCAAGGACGAGTTACACACATATAACCACCCTCTCCTACTTCCACTTTTTCACCCGTAGCAGGATCTAAAATTTCTGCTATTATTCCAGGAAGAGGGAATGTTGCACATCCAGGTTTTATAGGTGTAGCCCCAGGAAGAGGTGAAATAATATGCCCTCCTGTTTCAGTTTGCCAGTATGTATCAACAATGGCACACTTTGAATTACCTACTTCTTCATAATACCATTTCCATGCTGGTGGGTCAATCGGCTCACCAACCGTTCCAAGAACTTTCAGACTTGAAAGGTCATATTTAGCTGGTTCGGCTTCACCCATTTTATGTAGTACACGAATCGCTGTAGGTGCAGTATAAAACTGATTAATTTTATACTCTTCAACCATTTTCCAAGGACGACCTGCATCAGGATATGTAGGAACTCCTTCAAACATTACAGTTGTAGCACCCATAGCAAGAGGTCCATAAACTATATATGTATGCCCAGTAATCCAGCCAACATCGGCAGTACACCAATATGTGTCATTTTCTTTGACATCAAATACCCATTCCATCGTCATCTGAGCCCAAAGAATATATCCTGCAGAATTATGTTGAACGCCTTTTGGTTTACCTGTTGATCCTGAAGTATATAATAGAAATAAAGGGTCTTCACTATCCATGATTTCTGGATCACAGTGAACTTCTTGTGATTTTATGAGTTCATTGTATGAATAGTCACGCCCTG
>JALUBM010000019.1:320-10639 GCA_027044845.1 Sulfurimonas sp. | reverse complement strand
GATAGATACTATGATATATATATAAAAGAAAGTGAGAAATCAGAATTAAACGCATAAATTATGTTTAAACATATAAAAATATAAACATTTAAACTATTATATTTTTTAAAAAAATTCGTTATAATATTAAAAAACATAAAAAGGAATGACCGTGAGAGAATTAACAAAATTGGAAACTGAAAGTATTGAGGACACCTATAGGGAGTCTGTAGGAGAAGATAACAATGGAGCAAGAATATATCTAAATCTTGAAGACGGCTACGAAACCATATCAACGCCAATAAAAAGAGCAGAAAATGAGGACTTACAGTTAAAACATCAATTCGTCTGCAATAAGGAGAAAATTTATATATACATTGCAAAAAAGATGATTAAATAATGGTTTGGCTTCACGCTGAGGATAGCTATTATTATTTAAACACAAAAGAGGCTATAAAGCTTCTGCAAAATAGACAACCAAAATCAAGCAAGCAAAAAATGGAAACCATAGAAGATAATATAGAATTTATTTTTACAAAAAATGATTTTGATGCATTGCTTCCAAAAAAAGATTTTAATAAAATTGTGTTGTCTCCATTTAGCCCAAAACATTTTTTGGGAACGGATAGCCCGTTCTTTGGTGTTTATAAAATTCCAAATAAATATGGATTATTAACAGAATCAGAAAGAAATTCTGGAAAAAAAAAAAAAAAAAAACTTCAACAAGAAACAGGACTGACAGTAGAACTTTCTCCTGTAAATTTTGACGACATGGCAGGTAGCCAAAAACTAAGAGAAATCGCAAGAAAGCTTAATATAAAATATTCAATGGGGGAGATGCCAGATGCAGTATTTCTCGCAGGTATAATGGGGACAGGAAAAAGTTTCTTTGCGCAAACATTAGCAGGAGAGACAGAAAGATATTTAGTTTCGTTCAATCTAACAAAACTAATGTACCATGAAAATCCAATTGAAGAATTTGATAAAATCATTGCTTTCTTGGAAAAAGAGGATAAAAAGCTTCTTTTTTGGATTGATGAAATCGAAAAGATGTTTACAGGTTCAGAAAAAAGTGAGCACATGAAAAATAAATTTCTTACTTTTTTGAATGATTTAGGATTAACAATCAATATTGATGCTTTTGTCGTAATGACAGCGAATAATGTATCTGATATTCTTAAAAAGAATCCAGAACTTCTTCGTGGTGGTCGTGTTGAGACTTACGCAAAAATATTTATGGATTTTCCAGAAAAAAAGACAGCAGAAACAATTTTTGAACTATATATCAACAAGAGAAATAAGCTCAAAGAGAGAGCAGAGAGGTTAGCATACTTAATGCTTTCAATACAAGAGGAAGAAGCAGATGAATCGCTTTGGATTATCAAGTATGCAAAAGAAGCCAAAGATTATTTAGAAAGTAATGGTGTTGCAATTTCAAAACAGAATGGTATTAAATCATTAGTAGATGAAATACTTAAAAATGCGCAAGATAGTGATGATGGTATGTTGCCACAAACAACAAGCAACATAGTGATACAAACATTGAAAAAAATGATTTTTCCACTTAATGCAGAGGATGTGACAGATTACATTGACAGAAACTATGTACCAGAATGCGACCCAAACGTAATACCAGAAAACTTCCCATATGTTCCTGCGGAAATAAAAGAGATTGTTACACAGCTCTATTATCTTCATCTTGAGAAAAATTTTAATGATGACATAGACATATCAGAAATATACAATGACCTAATGAAGGAAAATATACCTATTGGCGAAGCTGGAAGCATTGGAATTGATGTTATGAAAGGCAACGAAGATAAATTTTCTGTTATTGTAAAATAACATTACAGAGAAACCGAGCAAAATACTACACAATCTTCTTAATAAAGCTTTGTTCTATTTTTTTCTTTAGCCATTGTAATAGGTAAGCTCATATCGCTCTTTTTTTTTCGGAAATTGAAGTAAGCTTATGAGTAGCACCAGAATCGGTATTGCTCTCTTTATATCCAATAGCAAGTTCATGTGAGAGATTTTCCATCTTCTCTTGAAGTTCTGATAAATCTGCCTCTCGTATTTCTTTTGCTCTCTCGAAGTCCACATTGTTTTAGGATTTGCTTCAACAACGACAGAGTGGAAAATATTATCTATGATGCTTAAAGAAGAAATAAGTCTAACATCGTCTTCTGTATGTTTAAGAAGCCAATAGTCACTAGACGTAATTTCAACTTCATCTTCATAAATATCACTGCTTTGGGAACTTGTGTTAAGTATCACAGGAGCTTGCATAACAATCCTTTTTCTTTTAAGATATAATATTATACTGCAATTACAAGGAGAATATCAAGTTTTTTCACGAAGAATAGTTATTTTTCAAACAAATTATTTGATACTAAAAAGTTTTCTGTATTTATTTATTATAGCATCAGAATACCGATAGTTAAATTTTCTTCTATCATATCCCTTATTGTAACACTCAAAAGAATCTTCAATGTTATTGAAGTGATTAGCACACTCTTTATAAATTTTTGCACCAATGTCAATGTTATAGAATATATCAGACAATAGACGAATGGGTTGGAGATGCCTTTTTTTAATATTGTATTTATTAATTTGCATAAGACCTACATCATAATCCAAATGAAGACGGTCAAGGGAAAGAAACAGTAGTTTAGCCTGTTCATTGTTCTTTGGGTAGATTATTGCCCTGTGAGTATTAAAAGTGCTTTTGCAGTCGATTACAGAGAGGCATTTCTTTAATATTTCAGAATTACGCTTTTTATTAAGCGTAACACCAACAACCTTCATATTGAAGTCACTTTCCTGATAGGCGATGCTTGCAAGTATTCTTTTATCTACATTATGTTTCTTGCTTGCAAAATCAAATATAGTACCAGCTTCTAATCTCAAAGAAAGTAATAATAATATTGCTGTAACTTTAAAAAACGCTTTCAGCTTCAAGCATAATTTCCTCTTGATATATTTTTTGTTGTTCTATGTTCAAGTTCCAACTATTCTCAATTTGTGATATATCGTCATTGCTCTCTGGCTTTAAATATGACCTCATTATACCATCTTGTGAAAAATCATAATCATTGAGAACTGCGAGGTCTTGAACATTACCTGCCATATTGGAAATAACTGATATGTCTTTATAGTTAGGGTATATTGAGTCATCAAGAAACATAATATCTTTAGTTACTATAGCCTTGCTCTCACTATCTTGCCACCTTGCAACAAACTGTGGAATATCGGACAGCTTCTCTTCAACAATAGTACCTTTTGAAATATAGCTTCTACTGAAACCGCTTTTTATAGATTCTTGTAACTGTGGATATAAAGATGAGCCAGACTCAAGAGTAAGGCTTTCTTTTGCTCTTGTCATACACACGTAGGCAAGATTAAATTCTGCTATTTCATCTTCTTTACTGCATTCCATGTCTTCTGGGATATAATAAATATCATTTCCAATAAACACATGACTAAATTCCAATCCTTTTGCTTGATGCCCCGTTGAAAAACAAACATTACTTGCGCCTCTTTCAGAAACCAAGGAGATATTAGGGTTGTAAACATTGGCTTCTTTGATTTTACAATACTTAAAATAGTTTTCAACAAAAGGATTAAAGATATTTTGAACGTCTTCTAAAGTAAATTTTTCAGTAATGATAGAACCATAGTTTGCAAATCCTCTTAAATTAGTAAGAAAGCCACAACTAATTATATCTTCTGCTGTTACCTCATCAAGACCTGTTTTTCTTTTTGTTTGCTGTATGGCTTTTTTGATGGCATTTTTAACGCTGTCTGCCGAAATGCCATAGTCCTCCAAGGAATTACCTGTCCCATTATTGGGTTTAGTTGAAACATATTTATCAATAATACTAGAAGATTGAATTAAAGCATTAAGAATCTTAGGAGAAAGAGGACTATTTTCTGCAATTTTGAGGGCATCTTGAACACTCATATTGACATCTTTAATGATGAGGTTGTCCATGCCTTGAAAAAATATAGCTTGTTCTCTTTGCCTTAATGACGAAAAATTACCCCTTGTAATATCATCAAACTTTGCAACTAAAGTGCTATTTATTTTAATATTAAAAAGCGGAATATCGCTAAGTGGTTCAAAGGGTATCTCTTTAATAAACCTATAAGCAGAATCCATAACTTTTGCATTATTTTTAGAGAGATAAGCATAGCTCTCATTTTGCAATAGTTCAAGTTTCTCTTTTTTTGAAAATTTCATTGTATAGGCTTTATATATTTGAAAAATTTCATTATGAACATCACCTAATTTGTCGTTATCTTCATCTTCTTTGGAAAGTAGGGCAAGATAGTCTTTTGGCTCAGATAAAAGGTCTGTGGATAAGAAAGTTGTGTATTCTTGAATAGAAACTACAAGTCTTTCATAATTTTTTGTTTTTGAAAAATCTTTTATTAAATCGTTAAATTTTCCCTTGCACCCTTTAATAATAGAGGAAACAACATTTTCTTTTTTTTCCATTAACTCAATGTATGTCTCATTTTCTTCTATTTTTATATTGCTTATAAAATTTATAACATTGTCAGTATATTCTTCTATGCCGTACTCACTAACTTTTTGTTCCCCAAGTGGATTATTTGTTTTTCCACGACCATATATTTGAGGTATTTTTTTTGAATCAATACCAAGTTTAGTACCTTGATTTTTAAGATATGCAGAAGAAAGTAAAGCAAGGTATGGTGTAAGACGATAAGACATTGATAAATATTTAACGGTAGCTCTATCATCTTGAAGGGAGTTAACAGTACCCCGAAAAGCATTAATCTGCTGAAAATCATCTCCAAATTTAACAACTTTAACACCAGAGTTTTCTAAAAGAGAAGTTATTACAAGGTCAATATCTTGTGCTTCATCAATAAAAATATAATTATATCCTTGAAACAAGTTTTCATCTTTGTAGTTTTCATAAACATATCTATAATATATACTATGTGGCATATGTTGACTTAAAACATTTTCATTAAAGATAGATTTCATAAAATGGTTATAAATTGACTTAACTTCTTTTTGTTGTTCTTCAAAAGACATTGTATCAATATCCACCCCATGTAAAACTTTTGCAGTTTCTTTAAGTTCCGAGAGAACAGAGTCATTAATATAAGGAAGTTTATCCTTTGCCATATACTCAGATAAAGGTATAATTCCTTTCAAAAATTCTTCCGAATAATTATTAAAACTTTCAGTAACGCTTGCGCTTGAATTGTTTGCAGAATATGAAAGCCCAATATCTTTAAGAACAGTCTCAAGATGAGAAGGCGAGAAATCTCCATTACTATAATCGAAAATAACATCTTTTACTCTCTCTGACAAAACCTTTCTCATATATCCATTTAAAGTAAAAATATCTACATTCTCTTTGTTGAGGTTATTGTATGGAGAATTTGAATAACTGAGCCTTTGTTCTATATCTTTTCGATTGATAACATTAAACACAAGATAAAGTAACTTGTTCTCTGTGGAAAGAATGTCCATAAAGTATAAAACTGTTGAAGTCTTTCCGCATCCAGCAGGAGCGATAAAAGAAAACCGTTTATTATTCCCCTCTATCATTGATGAAAACATATCTTTTTGTTCGTTACTTGGATGAAAATTTGCCAATAGAATCCTTTTAAAAAAGTATTATACTTAAAAATTTAAAACTTATACACTTTCAGAGTTCTATTCCTCTATAGATTTAAACTTTTAATATTGTTTTAAGTGTTCGTCATATATCATTCTAATATATATCGCATTTATATAAAATAAAAAGAAGTTTCATTATGAACATACTTTAAAGAACAAGGTAACAAATGACAATACCAAAATTTGCAGAAAAATATATTTCGCAGGTAAAAACACAAACAGTAAGAAGTGCAATCAAAAAAGAACATCAAAATCTCATTCTCTTAGAAGCGATTATAAGAGAAAAGCAGATAGGGGCTTACAAGGTAAGTATTGTTAACCCTGAAATTACAAAAAACTATCTTTTAATGATGAAGCCAGAAAATCCAATAAACATCAAAGATGTGATAGAAAAACTATCTTTAAAAGAAGACAAGGTGATAAATTTTATCAAAGAGAATGAAGAATTACTATTAGAAGATGGAATTTTAGATGAAATAAAGAATATAAAGAATATTCCAAAGTTTATAGCAAAATTGTTTGAGAGAATAGAAGAGCAGTAAATGAAAATTATTTTTGTTCTTCTGATTGTTTTAAATTCTTTATTTGCATCGTTTTCTGGGGAAATCGACTCTGCAAAGGATAAAGAAAAAGAAACAGAACAAGCGGACAAAAATATTACTGAGGCGAAACTTTATGATATTGCATCGTCTGTAGCAATAAAGAAGAAGATTCCAAAATGTGTGTTTAATATAATAAAAGCACGAGAGCAGATAAAATAAAAAAAGGACTAGATAGTGGGAAACGAACAACAAATTGTCATTGCAATGTTTGGACTAATATTCACAGGAGCAATGCTGTTTGCAACATTCTATTTGATAGTCATAATGGTCAAATATTGGTTAAGACGAAGAAACACTAAAATCGCACTAAAATTATTAAACATTGGATACACCCCTTTGTCTTTTGATTCAAATGGAGTTCCCTATCTTATAAAAAAAGGGGGGCACATTGAAACTGTATCTAATATTTACAAAAGTGAAAAAAAAGGTAGTTTGCAACAGTGAAAGATTACTTGCACCGTCTCAAATTAAAGCAAAAATCAATAAGGAAAGCTTGTGGAATTAATTGAATCATTAGGTATCAAAGAAGTAAAATTAAGTATAGGGATAGACAAAAGACAAAAAGACAAAAAATTATTTTATCGCTTGGTAGCAGAGAATTCAAGAGAGAAAATGACGGAAATGTATATTTTAAATATATATTTTATTAATTTTTTCAAAGAAAACCCAGAAAAAATTAAAAAAGCATATCTTGAAGTACAAGAAAAATATGGGTTTAGTGACGAAAGTAAATCAGCATTTTCTTTCATTGCAGAAACAATTAAGAGTTTGTTTTTTGACTATATAATTGAAAAAAACTTAGAGAGTGACATCTTAAAAGACATTAAAAAAAGTCTTAATGTTCCAACAGATTTTATTGTTAAGCAAGCAAAAAGTCCTTTTGCCATTCAAAGAGAAAAAGAAAATACAGAAAACGATTACATAGCAGTATTATACATGTTAAAAGAAAGCAATTTAGATTCAAGAAAAAATGCTTTAAATTTGCAAGTACATAATGCTATATTGAAAGCTGGAACAACAAGCATATCAAATACAATAAATGTTGTGAAACTTAACAGTAATTTAATGGATATTTTAGGATTTTCAGAAGTGGAAAAAGATATTATCAAGAAGAAAAATGGAATCTTAAGAATCCAAACAACGACAAGTAACCCTACTTTGAGGGGGGCTTATGAAATAATAAACATATAACATAGGCAAAAGTCAAAAAAAATAATTAAAAAAAAGGATTAAAATGAAAAAAACAACAAAATTATTAGCAATTGTGCTTTTATTAACAGGAGCAACATTGTTTGCAAGTGACTATCAATCGTTAAAAGATGCCACATCATTAATGACTGACACACAGTCCACAGTATCACAAGCAATTGGTCTTGCTGGATTTGCTTTTGGATGGATTTTATTATTAGGCTTTCCTATTGGTGGTTATTATTTTGCTTATAAGCATTTTAAAGAAAAAGATGAGCAAGATAGAAGCGGAAATGCAAACACAACAATGATTCATGCAAAAGCAGGTTCAATAGCACTAATAGCACTAATATCAGGCTCATTAATTTTTACATTTTTATTTGTAAACACATTACATGTAGGAAATAATTTCGGTGATTCTGTTAAAAAAGTCCTTAAAATTGACAAAGCATTTGGGTAAGGATTAGAGCTTGAACGGAAGTGATTCACTCAAAGAAATGGCTACTACACTAAACAGTATAGTAGCCTTTATGTATGGATTTACAAACTTTACACTAATGCTGTTTGGATATGCCCTGCTTTTAATACTGCCAATGGTAGTATGGGCAATAACATACAAGCAGTTAAAAAATGATGCTCAACAAAAAACGACAAATGAAGACGTGCTAATCCATTTCAAAGCAAGTATGTATGCTTTCTTTGCAATGGTATTATCAACATTAATTTTTGTATTTATTTTTCAAAAACTTATAGGTTTAAGTGGAAATGCACAAACAATAATAACAACGATACTACATATTAACAAAGCTTTTCAATAAAAAAGGATTAAGAACTTCATGGAAGAAAAAAAAATTGATTTAAACTCAATAGATTTATTGTTTAACCCAACATCATTAGATTGGGAATTAGAAGAAGATGAAATAAAAATTATTTATGAGATAATTGTAGATATGTTACCAGAAAACAACATAATATTTCTTATTTCAGTTTTACATTCTTTTAAGGAAAATTCAAACTATGTTGGGATGTTGTTAAAAGAAGATGCCTTATCTTCAAAAGGAGTATTTTTAAACAAAATACTCGAAGCGTTAAATGAGCAATTGGAATACAAAGCTGTCATTGTTTATGACAATGTTTTGCACATAGAAGAAACAGAATTTCAACAATTTTATTTTAACGAAATAAATGACATCAAATTTGTATTGCAGGAAGTAATAAAAAAGACAATTTTTAATACAGAAAAGGAAAACATAAATAAAGAATTAAACAAAACAATTGCACTAATTTTGCAACAGCTATCAAAATCAATCAATTTAGTAATTAGTAAAAAAGGTCAAACATTATTTGGAAATGGAAATATAAAAGACACACTGATTGCAATCACAGAACTTGTGAGTAAAACATCAAAAAACTCATTTTCGCTCCCCACATCTACGGAACAGGAAAGTAGAGAAAATGTTTTTAATGCTGAAGTCGTAGATATTGAGAACCCAGCAGTGATTCAAAAAGCAAATATAAAAGAAATGGAAACACTTATCTCAACATCAATAGAGCGAGGTCAAAAAAAGGCTGTTGAATCAATGACAAAAAATGTTGAATCCACAATTGAGATGGTTGTTACTAATGCCGTCTCTAGCGCTGTTAATAATGCCATCTCTCAAACAGTTCTAAGAATGGAAGAAAGTTTTGAAGAAAGATTAAGTTTACTAAGCAATGAAACAGTAGGTAAAATAAGTGAAGTAGAAGACAATATAAATAAATTAACAAAATCAATGGAAGAAAACAATCAGTTAAACAACGAATCTTATAAATTAATTTCAGGGCACATTCAAGAGCAACAAGCAATATTGCAAAAGTATAAAGACAAGTTAAAAAACAATTAAAATATAAATAAGTTAAAAAGTGGCACTCTCTCAGAGTTGTAAATAAAAAACTCAGAAAAAGATACATTTTTTTCTTAATGGCTTAAGTGGCATTTTACAAACTTTAGAAGATAATACGATACAGCGAAAAGGATTAAAAAAATGATAAAAAATAAAATAATATTGTCTCTGCTATTAGCAGGAGTTGTCACATCTGGAATGGCACAAGAAAACAACAGTAGATTGAATCGCGTTTATTCAAGTGGTGCAAAAGATGCTATGATGATATTCGATAAAACGCTTGGAAACAATGATGTTTTAAACGAAAAAAAAGAATATCTTAATGGCTTTATAACATACAAGGACGCGCACAATTTAACAAGTGTGCAAATAATCAAATATTCCGCAATTGCGACAAAACTTGGATACAATGTAAAATACTGCAAAATTAAAGGAAAAGACAGTATTCTATTTTCGTTAAAAGATAGAATGCCAGATGCAAAAGAGGTAGCAATAAGATTACAGAGACATAATATTGTAACGAATGTTGCGGAAATAGCAAAGGAAGTTAAAATTATTCCACTTGTTACAAAAAGCACTTTTGTTAAATTTAAAAACTATGTTGTAAATTCAAACAAAGAAAAAAACGAAAAAATACAGACTCTTGAAAAATACATAAGAGAGCTAAAATCAAAAAATAGAAATTATAAAATTCTACAAAGACCTCAAGAGATAAAATGTGCGCAACAAAAACCACAAAAAAAAGTTATCAAACAAATTGTTAAAAAATACGTTAAGATAAATATGCACAACTTGCAGGTTGTAAATAGAGTATTAACAGAAAAATATATGCACAAAAAGCATATTGAAAACATAAATAAAGTAGAACCGTTAAATGATTATACAAAACGCAACATGACTATTGAAATTGTTAAAAAAAGAAATAGGATAGTTGCAAAAAACATAAAAACAAACAGAAATAAGAGAATTCCAAATTTTAGAAACTTTTCTCAAATTTATAAATAC
>JALUBM010000019.1:0-310 GCA_027044845.1 Sulfurimonas sp. | reverse complement strand
AAAAAATGCAGTAATCAACAAGGACGGGATATTAGTTATGAATGGAAGGATATTTAATGAAGGAGATAAAATATCTGGAAAATGGCATCTCGCAAAAGCAATATATAAAATTGGTGTTGTCATAGTAAGAAACAAAAACAGTGATTTTCATATTCCAGCAAAAAAATAAAAAAATGGTAAATCATTCAAACAGGCAAGCAAGAAGAGAATTATTTAGTAAAACAGTTCTTGATTACTTAAAAACAGCATCAGTATTATATAATTTGAATTTTTTCAATAGCTCTTTAGTCTCAAAAGAAGATTTTAAACC
>JALUBM010000018.1 GCA_027044845.1 Sulfurimonas sp. | reverse complement strand
CTATATGTTTAATCTTTTCTAAAGTAATTTGATTTGTTTTTTTTGAATACACAAGTAAACTACCGCTAGGAACAATTTTTAAATTTTTAAAATATGTTTTCGAATCTAAAGGAAAAGCAAAAAGCATCGATTCGTAAAAACTTTCTATTTGAATATCATCTTTGTCTAAATCCAGCTGTTTTACAATATACCAAAAATTATTGCTTACGCAAAAGTCACTATCATCAAAATAATAAAACCACTTTATTGCCCCCAGCTCATCTGTTATAATATATATATAATCATCATCCTCAAAAAAATAATTATATTCGCCTATGAAATCATCTATGTTTTTGTTTTTTACCCTTGCATATATTTCGTCGATTGACAATTCAGGTTCAAACAATTCTCCTGCCTTGTAGTAAGAAAACGCTTTTGTATCTTGCTGCAACCCTAACTTTTTAATTGAATTAAGGTGCATCTTTTTTGTTGATTGATAATAATAAAACAAACTATAGTCCTTTTACAAACTCTTTTTTGCAATTTTTATTGCTTTAAAAATATATTCTAACTCCCTACAAATCAAATCTTCTTGAACACTTTGCACTTTGCCAGAATAATTCACAAAAAACCGAGAATCAAGTGCAATTCGCAAAGTCCCCAACCACGAGGAATTCTTCTTGATCATTTTGACAGGCTGTCCCAGGTGAATAGAATACGGAAAGTCATCATTAAGCCACTCTTGACTAATCAGTTTTTGATAAATTTTTCGAGACATCTCATAGTCAATCATATGATTTTTAAATCCAAAGGTTAATATGGAATTACTCATTAAAACATCATACGGGGCATCCTCGTACAAGTCTGACAACAACACAAATTCTGGATATTCTTTCAAGATCTTCTTGATACTCATATTAAAAATTTTAATCGTTTTTTCAATCCTATCTTTTGAAATAGAATTAAATAATTGCATCTCGAAAACTGCGGCTTTCCACCTCAACAAAAGACCAAAACTTTCCCCGTACTCAAAATTGTCTACACTCTTCCATCGCCTAGGAAATAATTCGCGCCCATACAAGAAATTTAACCCCTTTGGAATAAATTGATTGTATGCGGCTATATCTCTCAAGGTCGATGGAATCAGTGCAGCGGCACTAAAAGTAGGCCCTCCGTAAAATTTTGAACCAGTAATAAAAACGATACAACCCCTGTCAAGCAGCTGATTGATTCGCTCCTTTGAAACCCTAAACTGACAAGCATCAACAATAACGATAGTATGTTCATCTGCTAGATCCAATAAGCTTTCCGGAGTCGGCTTGATCAGTCCTGTCTTAGTATGAAATACACTATGTAGAATTTTGTATGTACCCCATGTGTAGCTTTTACTGATATTTACGATATTGTCCAACAAAACCTCATCTTTGATTGGCCTACCTGCCCCATCTCGCACTGGTAAAGAAAATAAATCTATATTATACTCATCGAAACCTTCTAACTTGTCAGACTTGTGATATGCATATTGTTCATTAATATTTGAAAAAACTCGACCCTCTGCTGACAAGAGAGTGCCGCTTCCTACTTCATTAGGACCTATGATGATATTGCAAATATTCATATCTTTTGGCACAAACAAATATGGCAGCATCTCAAGGTCTGTTCCTGAAGATGCCAAGCAGATATCCACATTATCATTCAAACCAATTATATTTCTTAAATCATCTCTAATATGCTGAAATTCTTCTGCATATATATCCACATTGGAAAAACTTATCCTTTGATAATACTCTCTAATATGGGTAAATGCTTCTAGTCCAATCGTTGATGCCGTACATGAAGAATAAGACAGATGAGGATAAGGCGTTGGGCTACACCCATATTTAGTCATATTATTTTCTAATAATTGTAGTCTGTCGTCTTTTTCACCACCACTCAATATAACGTTGTCAATTTTTTTCTTCTTACTTCTCACTAAAATTTCCTTTCAAAATATTTCTTAACATGCAATCTGCAATAACAAAATCCTCTTTATCATCAATATCAACAGAACTTTTCCTATCCATTACATATGCAAATATATTATCTTTTATAAAAAAAGTTTTTTCATTTAAAAGTCTTTGGATTTTACAAATATAAATTGCTCCATTTAGCCTATAATATTTATCTAAATCCTGACTTCTTTTATTTTTTATTTCATTTCTCAAAAAGCCACTCATATCTAAATTTTCAGGAAGAGTGTTACTCCAAAGCGGTGAATGGTCCATTTCACACACACTTATAACAGAATCAGCATTTTTTTGCTCTAAAAGTTCAATAGCTTCATCAATATGTTTTTCATTTCTTAATGGACTTGTAGGTTGTAAAAGAACTATATAT
>JALUBM010000017.1 GCA_027044845.1 Sulfurimonas sp. | reverse complement strand
ATATTAGGTACTAAAGTCCATAAAATCCATAAGAGTAAGAATATGATTACATGTATTAATAATGCAACAAAAAAAGCAAAAGAAGATCTATTCAAAAAAAATCCATTTATGAGATTTCTTGCATAACCTAGATATATGTCAAAGGCATAAAAAATGGTAAGATTGTGCAAGAAGTCTATTGTTTGTGAGATTATATCAAATCAATATTAATAGTACTTAGATATAATTATAAAAAAATAGATATACAAGGTTATATATGAATACAGAGGCATCAAAAAAGGCATTTCAAGAGGCACAAACTTTAATCCCAGGTGGGGTTGACTCACCTGTAAGAGCATTTAAAAGCGTAGGTGGAACACCTATTTTTATCACAGAAGGCGAGGGTGCTTACCTTAAGGATGTAGATGGGAATAAATATGTAGATTATGTCCAAAGTTGGGGTCCTCTTCTTTTTGGACATCGAAATGAAGCTATAGAAGCTGCAGTTATTGATGCAGTCAAACATGGTTTAAGCTTTGGGGCACCGACACTTGCCGAAACAGAATTGGCAAGACTTGTTGTTGCATTTTTTGACTCGATTGATAAGGTACGTTTTGTAAGCAGTGGAACAGAAGCCGTAATGAGTGCAATTCGTTTAGCTCGAGGTTTCACGGGACGGGATGATATTGTAAAATTTACTGGATGCTATCATGGACATAGTGATGCGCTTTTAGTGGAAGCGGGAAGTGGTGCGGCAACTTTTGGAAATCCTTCAAGTCCAGGTGTACCTACCGACTTTACAAAGCATACATTATTGGCTGAATATAATAATATAGAGAGTGTCAAAAAATGTTTTGCAGATTCAGATAATATAGCTTGTGTAATTATAGAACCGATTGCTGGAAATATGGGACTTGTTCCTGCGGATAAAGAATTTTTACATGAACTGAGAAGAATTTGTGACGAGAATGGTGCTTTGCTTTTGTTTGATGAAGTTATGAGTGGTTTTCGAGCAAGTGTTAATGGGACAGAGTCTATTACTGGAGTGAAACCAGACATTGTGACACTTGGTAAAGTTATAGGTGGTGGTATGCCTGTGGGTGCTTTTGGATCGCGTACGGAGATTATGGCAATGCTTTCACCTGAAGGTCCTGTCTATCAGGCAGGAACATTAAGTGGTAATCCTGTTGCAATGGCAGCAGGTTATACTGCACTAACTAAGCTAAAAAATAATGCAAGAGTGATTGCTGTCTTAAATGAAAGAGCAAAAAGACTTCTTGAAGGGATGCAGAGTGCGGCTGCAAAGTATAATATTCCCATGCAAATTGATACAAGAGGCAGTATGTTTGGCTTTTTCTTTAATGATAAACCTGTTAAAAACTTTAAAGATGCTACACAAAGTAATGCAGAACTTTTTGCTAAGTTTCATTCTGGAATGTTAGATAAAGGATATTATTTTGCCTGTTCTTTATATGAGACAGGATTTATTTCTACTGCAATCACTGATGAAATGATAGAAAATACTATACAAGCAAGTGATACTGTATTTAAGGAAATAACAAGTGCAAAATAGTAGTGAAGTGCCGCGTAAGCCGAGGATAAAACCTATTGTAGAAGCAGCAGATAGCCTCTCTCTAGGCATATCTATGGTTGTAGCGGTCTTGCTGGGTGTTGGTATTGGTTGGCTTTTAAAAAGATGGACAGAAATTGGTTGGCTTTTTTGGGTAGGTGTTTTTATAGGAATTGCGGCAGCAATTTTAAATGTATATAAAGCTTATTCTAAACAGTACAAAGAATTTGAAAAACTGGCAAAAGAAGATAGGTACGCAATAAAAAAACAACTTGAAGATGATGAAGATGATGAGGACTACGGTGAAAAAAGCTATTAATATTTTTTTGGTTGTAGAAATCGTTATTTTTACTACATATTTTTATTCTCAGAAACTATTTTTAAATATTGAAGTGGCATTTTTAAGTGCATTTTTGATTATTTTAGGTTCTTCTTTTGCTTACAAAAAGATGATATATATGAAAATTGATTCTGGTGAATATGAAGATGGAAGGGATGGCTTAGACGCAATTGATGATTTGCATGAACTATATGAAAAAGAGATAAATAATGCACCCGTTGAAGAATTGGATTTAAAGCAGATAGTCAAAGAAGAAAAAGCAAAGATTAAAACTTTAAGCCTTAAAAATGTTAAACATGGGATAAGGGGAAGTTCTTCGATAATGAGGCTTATACCATATATCTTTCTTATTTTAGGTTTTATATCACTGAAAAATAATAATATGTTAGATTTAATTTATTATCTACCTGCATTGCTTATTGGAATTGTTACAGGCTCTTTTGTCTCAAGAAAAGTATTGACTTAATCAGTAATCATTGGGAG
>JALUBM010000016.1 GCA_027044845.1 Sulfurimonas sp. | reverse complement strand
ATAATAGTTCTAACTTCAAATCTCTCTTTTGATTCTATCTCTTCAAATTTTTCATGAACTCTAAAACTATCCCACCATAATGAGAACTCATTTTTTCCCATATAAGGTGGATAAACTGCTCTATTTTTTCTAAGGTTCTCTATCAATTCTTTATGTTCTATATCATCAAGTTCAAGATAAATCCTATAAGCAGGATTTATAAGTGTTTGTTCTGTTATATTAGAAATTGTACCATTGGTTGTATTGTTAAAAATAATAAACTCTTTTTTGTATATACCGCCATTTGTACTGCTTGGAGCAATAGCCACTCGTATCTCTTTTAATTTCTCATAATATTCAGGCATTTTAGTTCTATCCATACTTTGTGCATAACCTTCATATCCAACTATAGCACCTAAAATACCTAACAAATAAGGTTTATGAATCATATTGTAAGTTACAAAAATCTTATCATTTATATCAGGCTTTTTGAACATTCCAAATTCAGCTTTAATAGTAAAACTAATTAGTTTTTTCATCTTTTTGCTCATCTTGATTTACTTTTATAATTTCCAATAAATCATATTGATTGATTTTATTTACCAAATTACCACTACTATTTACAACATCTAAAAGCTCTTTTATATAAAAAAGTTCCACTTTTTCAACCTCATCTTCATATTTAGAAAGATAATTAATTAGTTTCGTAATATCAAATGAGTTATTTCCCTCTTTATCTTTCTCAAATGTAATAAATTGTGCAAAGCTTGGAAGTGTTAAAATAGAATCTTCAGTAAGAGTAACATATATAGATAATTCATTCTCTATACCTGATTTTGAATGAGAATCATAAAAAGTTGCAGCATTATTAATAGCATTTTTTAAGATAGTTATATCATTATCAGACAAGACTTTTATATCTTTTATTCTCTCTTCCCAGCTTGATAAATTTTTAGGATTTATTGAAAAATTATGGATATAGTGAGCTTCAGTAGCTTTACTTACACTACCAATAGCTGTAAACGGGGCTAAAATTTCATCTGTATAGACTCGTCCTTTTTTATAGATATCTGTTGCATGATTTATTTGAACCGGTCCATGAATTGAAATATTATTGTCTTTTTTCCCTTCTGGAGAAAAGACAGCACCAAAAAGTCTTACATCAATAAACTCTAAAAGTTTTGGGAAAAGAGTATCTTTCATATTATCTTTAATAATTTTCTCACTACTCAATTCTTCAAATGCTTCTTTAAGTTTCATAGTATTTAACTTATCATCAAAAACTTTTGTAAAAAGCACTTGCTCATCACTATAGTTTTTCTTTATATAGTTTCTAACCAACCACTTAAAAGATTTATCGGTTGCATAAAAACTACCATCGCTCTTTAATCTTCTAGGAAGTCCGCTAAAGTCTGCATTATAATTTGCATTAATCGCTTTTACTACTACACACCCGTAAACTCTATTTTTAAACTCCGTACTACTCATTTTCATTCTCCTTATTTAAATTTTGCGTTTTTTCATAAAAATAGTTATCTGAAAAATAACCCGCTATCATATACTCTTTAACCTCATCCATCTTTAAATCATCTTTGTAACTTTGAATAATACTTATAGCATTTTCAACTTTTCCATTACTCCTACTATACCTAAATGCATGTGCATATTTATTGAACATTTCAATAATATACTCTTTGAGCAATCTACTATCATACCAATCCAAAAATCCACTAAAATCCGCATGGGTCAAATTTTCTTTTTTAGCTTTACTTAAAGAGAGTAAGTAACGAGCAAATTGACCTACTAAAAAAGCAAAAAACTTATCATTTTCCTCTTGCAGTTCAATATGATCAACCCCACCAATAAATCTAGTTTTATTCTCCTTATCCTCTCTATACTCTTCCCAATAACCAAGAGTGGATTTCATTTTCTCTTTTAATTTTATAAGTTCATCACTTTGCAACTTTTTCTCCTTTTGTATCTGTTCTATACTAAATAGTAAATTTAGCTTCTCTTTTATCTCATTTTCATAGATAGAGTAGCCTTCTTTATTTTTATCATCATGTTTGATATCATCTATAATAATATCAAGTAGCATCCCTCTAAAATCAATCAAATCTAAAGCACTATGATGTGATTTGTAGATATAATCATAAAAATTTTTACGGTATTTCAAAAGATAATTTTTAAGCATTGTATTTGTGTTACCTGAACCTATTTTCCAATAAGTAATTTTAATATCTTTATAATCAGAAAAATAATTTCTTAATAGTTTTTTATCGTATATAAGCTCATCAATTATCTTTTCAAACTGGAATACACTCAACTCTTTGTTATAAAAATCATTTAACACAAAACTGTTATTTACTTGTAAAAAATTATCTATTTTAATTG
>JALUBM010000015.1:1755-2374 GCA_027044845.1 Sulfurimonas sp. | reverse complement strand
ACTCAAGTGTTCTCTCTTTGGCTTGTTTCACAACACTCTCACCTAATGCACTATTGATACGGTATGTATGGGTGTTTTTAGTTTTTGTTTTGTTAGAGATAAGTTGATATTTTCCAAGGTGTATGTTTAAAAATGGTTTTTCTTTTAGTGTAAAAATAGACTGTTCATCATCAAATGTTGCATACTCTCTTAGTTCATGCTTTGTTAAAGCCCAAAAAGCAGACTCTACTCTACTCATCTGTTTCTTAGATTCATCTAACTGAACTTTTAGTCGTGAGTGTACATCACTATCAAAGTGTTCAAGAAGCTTTGCTCTGGTATCTACCATAGTCTCTTCTATCTCTTCTTCTAGTTCTTCTTGCATTTTATCAAATGCTTTATCTATCTCATCGCTTTGCCTACAAGTCTGATAGATTTCAAGTATTCTTTTCTCAAAGTCCACTCCACTAACTATAGAGCCTAGTACTTCATCAGAAGCACCAAAAATTCCCTCAAATAGTTTAAACTTTTCACTAAGTAATTGATACACTCTTTGGTCGGCTTCATTTCGTTTATTGATAAAATTTACTACTACAACATCATGCTTCTGTCCGTATCTATGACATCTGCCTATTCTTTG
>JALUBM010000015.1:0-1745 GCA_027044845.1 Sulfurimonas sp. | reverse complement strand
CTTTGAGGATTCCAAGGTAAATCGTAGTTAATGATGAGATTACAAAACTGTAAATTTATTCCCTCACTACCTGCTTCAGTCGCTATCATTATCTCTGCTTCATCTCTGAAAAAATCAACAATAGCCTGTTTTCTATCAGCAGTTTTACTACCTGTTATTGTGTCGCTACCTTGATGTTTCTTTATCCATTTTTTATATATCTCTTTAGATTTTCTATCTGTATTTGTACCGTTATATAAAACAACTTTATCTTTATAACCATTCTCTTCTAGGAACTCTTTTAAGTACTCTTGTGTTCTTCTTGATTCTGTAAAAAGTAAAGCTTTTTTACTCGCACCTAACTCTTCTTGCTTAGAAAAGCCACTCTCTAAAGCTGTATGTAAAGAGAGAGTTTTAGCATCCAAGTCTATTTTTGAAGCAAGAAGTTGAAATGATTTGAGTTCATCTATCTCACCTTTTATCTCTTTGAGTTGAGTAGGTGTCAGTAGTTCACTATCTTGACTTACATCTTCTATCTCTTCATCCATATACTCATCAATAAGTTCACTCTCATCATCTAATGTATCTATGATATTTGAAGCAGAGTTACTATCTACCATTGCCTGTAGTCTTTGAGACATTGTGTTAAGAGTTCCCTCAATAGCACGAGGAGAAGAAGCCAATAGTTTTCTCATAATGAGAGTTATGAGTGTTCTTTGTCCTGATGGGATAGCATAGAGTTTATCTGAAAGTAAAAAATCAGAAATTAGAGTATATAAGGACTGTTCTTCATCGCTAGGATAAAACTCTTGAACTATTGGAATACGGTTTGTGTACTTGATATACTCTAAAACATCTCTTCTGAGAGTTCTATGTAAAAGGGGTTTAAGTCTTTGTACTAAATCATTTTGAGATGATTCTCTCTGATTTATATAGTTCATTCTAAAAGATTTCAAATCACCAAAAACCTGTTCATCAATGATTGACACTAAACCAAAAAGTTCTAATAGGGAGTTTTGCAATGGTGTGGCAGTAAGTAATACCTTTTTAGTATTTGCCAATGCAAGTTTTATCTTTTTTGCATTTTTATTTGTAGTTCTATACACATTACGGAGTTTATGTGCTTCATCAATTACAGCTAAGTTAAACTTTGCTCTCATCAAGTATTCTTCTCTGTTTGAAGCGAAATTATATGATGTGATTACAACTCTATTTTTTTGTTCAAAGGGATTGAGGTTACCATTTTTAATCTCATCATTAAAAGTTGTTGCTTCTAGTATCATAGAGTCCATAAAAAACTTCTCTTTTAACTCAACAGCCCATTGTTTTCTTAAACTTGCAGGAGCAATTATAATGATTCGTTTTTTATTTTCTGCCCAGTATTGACACATTATCATTCCAGCTTCGATTGTCTTACCAAGACCTACTTCATCAGCAAGAATAACACCATTTGAAAGGGGAGAATTAAATGCAAAAAGAGAGGCTTCCACTTGATGAGGGTTTAAATCTATTTGAGCATTAAACATACTCTGAGATAGTCTCTCAACAGAGTTTGAACCATTTTGCAAGGTTAAAAGATGAGCATAGTATTTTGAATGGTAATCTGTGAAGCTAATAATTCAATCCTCTTTTTTTATTTTACTTTGGCAGTTTGAATAATTATAAAAGATGTCTATACGGTAGTAATCAAACTAAATAAAATTTATTAAGTCTATTTTAGCGAAGTTTGGCAATAATAGAGGTTAAATCGTTTGTAGATATATCAC
>JALUBM010000014.1 GCA_027044845.1 Sulfurimonas sp. | reverse complement strand
CTAATGGAGAAAAAATGAGTGGTACAAAGACCGATGACAGTATTTACCAAGATGTCAAGAGAGACCTTGATGCCCTTTTAAGTAAATATATCAAGGAATCGCTCATCGAAGAGGACAAAAGCCTTGATGCTTATATTGTTATTTGTGACGATTATTGTATTGAGCAAATAAAAATTCTTGAGAAGAGATTAAGCATGGAATACGGGTTTGATGAGGTTATGTTGAAGAAATTTGGTATATCCACTCTTTTGAAATACCTCAACAAAGAACACCCTGCTCACTATTATAAGCTTTACAAAAAAGAGTTATGGGAACAAGTTAACGACCAAGATAAGGTAAAAGATAGGCTTGACGGAAAGTTTGCAAAATGGAAATATACCATGAAAAAGCGCACACTTGAAAAGCTAAATGCCAAAGGCGTTGACAGTACCACAAAAGCAAAAATTGAAGCCGATATGAGCAAAGAGATTGCGGTTGCAGAAAAAGAGCTGGAATACATTAAAGAGAATTTTGATTCTCTTGATGTGCGAATTTCCGAGTATGAACATAGACGTGTTTATACAGGAATCGCAGTTTCTCTCACTCTTCCTCCAGAAATTAAAAAGCTTAAAGGCAAAGAGAAAATTGAGAGCGTTCTCAGAATGACACTCAGAAAAGATGTCGCAAACATTCTATGGTATAGAGAGCTTAGTGAAGATGCAAAACTTAATGAACTACAACGATATCTCAAATATGCAAAACACGCTTTTGGTGATGTCTATTATCTTGAAGACAAAAAAGGAGTAAGACATGTGTAAAGTAGAGGGCGGTAAAGATTACAATATTGGAAATGTTGCCCTAACCTCATCAACCCTTATTAATATCAGTGGCACAATCGAGCAGATACCTAGTAATGGTTTATTCTATTTTAAAGAAGCTATTCATCTTAGTGCAAAAGGAGGGGCTCAAGGAGGTGGCTACGAAAGAGATGGTATTAATATGCTACTTAATGTAAATGAGCTTAAGGCTCTCTCTTATGCAATGAAAGAGCTTATCAGAACACCTATCCACGACAACACCAAACAAAGCGATTTTAAGAAGATATCCAACTCTGGAACTATGAAAAAAATCTATTTGGGATTTACTATGCCGAACAACTATTATATCAATGTAAGAAGCTTAGACAAAAATAGCCCAAAGACAATTGCAATCAAAAGCGATAAATATAAATTCCTTGCTTATGCAGACAGTATTTTTCTATTGGCTCAAGAGGTTGAGAAATCCATGTTTGCATTTGGAAGAAAAAAAGATAAGATTATAAAACAACTTGAAGCCAATTCTGGCAATCAATAGATAAATTAAAGGACAATTATTATGGCACAGAAAAAAAATATTATGTATGATGCAGGGCACAAAAGCAATGAGCAAATCCTTATGGACTATATAGATAGAAAAGGGTATAAAGTCAAAACAGAACCCTTTACTACAAATATGGGGATTAACGAGGAGGGTGTACTTATTAATCGTGGAGAGTTTATTACACAGGCTACTTTCTATAACCATGAGGGGCAATTAAAGTCTTGCAGAATCATTCCTAGTTTTAATGCCATTTTTGAGGGAGAAACCCTCGTAAGAGAACTCTGAGATATGAAAATAGTAATGCAAGCCACGACAGCGGACTATGGTAGTAATGCTAAGAATCACTTTTTAGTATCTCTTGCAGATATAGATGTTATTCGGCTCAAAAAACCAACTTTTGATGTCTTTCTTGCTTCATACCTTTATATAGTGGATAACATTCTTAATAAAATATCTTTAACGGAGCTTTCCACCTATGCTGTCTATCTTCCTGTTTTTAGAATAAGCCTTGAGTTGGGAGATGAGGTAAGTGGAGATATTGTCAATAAAAAATATGATACAGCGCTGGCAAGCCTTTATGTCTTTAATAGGGAGAGTGTTGTAGAATCAGCAAATCGACTTTTTCTTTCTCTTTCTAAAGATTACTTTCAATATCATAATATCAATATGGACATCTTGTTTGAAGATAAAAAAAATAAAGAATTGGAGTCATAATGAAATTATTATCAGCTTTCTTGCTAAGTATTATACTTCTTTGCAATCTTGAAGCAGAAGACAAGCCTTTTGCTAATGATAAACAAGTAGCACATATAGTTACTTCCCAATTACCTCAAATCGTTCAAGTCTACAAAGAAATGGGTTTTAGTTATAATCGCTCCAATAACGAATGCCAAACCATTGGAAACACACTTTTTTTTGGTTACACTATGACACCAAGCCAAAGAGTTTATGTTGTAAAGTTTTGTCTTAATCTTGTTCAAAAAGAATATAATTAGCAATGGTGTCTGCATTTTTTAATAAATATTTGAGAGGGGATATTTATTTTCTCTTAACATAGCTAAAATGCTATGTTTTTTTGGAACTGTTTTTCCAAAAATTTTCTATATAATTCAATCTAACTACTTTGTATGTTGATTGTTTTAACTTTGACGATTTCTTACCATATGCACAATTTTCACATTTTTCAACCTGTATAGAAGCCCTGCTAGTTGCCGTATTTACTCTAAATATTATATTTACGAAAGCACATTTAATACAGGACATAATTTATGCACTTTGCTTCTGTGTAGATTTTTCTTGTGCATCGTAAAAGCAGTCTGGCTCTTCTCCTATTTTTGATAATTCATTTTCAATTCTTTTGTTCTCCCCTCTTGCTATTGTGTAATATTCCACTTTTTTAGCTTTTAGTTGTTTTTTTAAATAGAGGATTGCATCATCTAGTTTCAAAGATGTGTCACATACAAAAATGTCCACAGCGCAATATTTATACTCTTTCCAAGCATGCACAGAGAGGTGGCTTTCAGAAATAATAACCACCCCACTAACACCAACAGGATAAAATTTATGGAATTTTTCGGCAACTACTGTTGCTTTTGCTACTTTTGCTGTCTCTAGCATTGCATCTCTAACAAAATCAATATCATCTATTAGAACTTCACAGCAGTTGTAAAACTCAGCAATAATATGTTTTCCAAGCGAAGTTTCTTTTGGGTTTATTGGGTTTATCACTTTCATATTATCGACCAATTTTCTTAAGTACATTTTTTAAAGTTTTGCTCATTTTCGGATTATTTTTGCTAAAATCTAATTTTGCTACTTTGTATAAAAAATAATCATATTCTACAGGTGGTGTACTTGAAAAAATTGCGAGATTTGGAATATTTCTATCTCTACAAAATGCTATTATTTCAGGCAACCTATTTTTTGTCTCAACCCAATTAGTTTCCCAGCTTCCAAGGATTCCATTGTACGAGAAATATCCTAACTCTCCCAAGTCCTCTCTTAAGTCTTCTTTTGGTCTATTGTTTATATCAATATTGTCAATCGGGATATTCCAAGTAAAACCTTTATCTATAATTTCTCCATTAAATCTATCAACAACATTTTGTGTTAATGGATTATGTGCCCAATATGTTATCACAAGAGGCTTTTCTGGATTAGCATCTAAGTATTTGTAATATAATTTATACATTGATATTGAATTTGCAATATTATTTGTGTATATGTACTCACTTTCTAAAAACTCTTCATCTATCCTTACTTTTAAGATAGTGCTAATGTATCCATCTTTGTCTCTAATAATATCCAAGTTTTGAAAAAAACTATCATTTTCATCAAGTTCTACAAAGCTACAGTTTGGATAGCCTAACAAATAACTGTTATTTACAAAAACATCTTTTACTGTTTTGTATTTCTTGTTGATTCCATTTTGATATGTTCTAAGAGCCTCTTCTGTTGACATAGCAATAAGCCTATTTGGTGATTTTACATTGTCATTAGTAAAAAAATTATTTTCAATTTTCCTAAAGTCTGCTGAAATATCATATTTTATTAAATTTGGAATGCTCATTTCTTCTATTATATCATTTCTGAGCGTTGGTTTTTCATCTTCAAGAAACATTGTAAATTTTGATATACTTTGTTCATTAAAGAATGCTTTTTTCGGGATTTCGTGATGCAAATTCCATTCCGCATTATCGTTTTTATTATTTCTTGCAACAATAATTCCAATATCTCCATACGACTGAATGTTTACAATTAATTTAAGTTGAGAAGTTGTAAATTTTGATATATTTAAAGATATCTTTTCATACACATTTGGGGAAATATAAACTGATGTTGATTGAATTGATATTATCCCTTCTTTACTTAAAAGCTGAGAAACTTCCTTGTAATGCTCTTCCGAAAAAAGACTATTTATTGGGCTGTCTTCTTTAACGCTTGGGTCTGGATAATCTAAAACAATTAAATCCCAAGTTTCTTTTTTTCTAATAGCATCTTGAATAAAAATATTACTATCCATAATGTTGACATTAACTTTTTTATTCTTTAGACTATTGTTGTTAATTCTTGTCATATCTGGATGAGAAGACGACATAAAAATCATTGGTTCAGATATATCCACTAAATCTACGCTCTTAACATGTGGCATTTTTACTAGCTCTCTTGCCCCCAGACCGTCCCCACCACCGAGGATTAATACTTTTATCTCTGCTTTTGGCACGAATAATGATGGTAACATAAACACAGATTGATGATATCTATGTTCATCTCTCTCCATAAATTGCAAACCATTGTTTATATTTAGTTTTGTAAAGCCATCTTCATAGTCTTTATATAACATGATTTCTGCAAAACTGTCTTTCCAGCTATAAAGCTGTTCTATTCTATCTGTCATTTTTCTAATCCTTTTTTTGCTTTTTTAATTATTCTGAGAATACATCTATGTAGGTAGCCCATTGCCCTGCTGAGTCTTTTACTCCTATTCTCGTTTTTGGAATTGAAGATAATCCTGTATAATCTGGCTTTGGTCTAGCAGGAGGGCAAGTTACTGCCCCTCCTGTGCTGTTTGATAACGGAACTATTGTCAATATGTTTCCAAATCCATCTGTTCTATATCTTAAGCCAAGTCCAAGATTTGTCAACAATCTATTCATCTCCGTGCTACTATCTATCACACAAAAGGCATTATTTGTCTCCCAATTGTTTGAATTTGTCATTGAAGTACATCCACAATTACTTGCTGTATCTTCTATTCCAGAACATAACGTGGTTGATGATGCAGAAAAAAGTTGCCAAACATATGGGACAATTGCATCATCTGTCGAATCAAGTCCTCCTTTTGGATTCGTTGCTGTATTTGTTGTTCCGCATGTATTTCCTAATTCAGCTATTCTTTTGGCTCGCACATAATTTCTTATGCCACTTGCAATTGTGTTTAATTTTTGTGCTGTTATTGTTTTTGCGTTGTTTACTGATTTTGCAATACTAATAATCGCTGGCGCAGAGTGTGCTGTATCAATTGTTATTTGTGGATAGTTATTTGTATATGGTGTCGTAAAAATAGACCCTTTTGAATGTAAATTTAACCCGCTAAACTTCATAAGTTTACCATACCCATCAAAACACTTAACATCATAATTTGGTGCAGTACCAGATATATTGCATCCTACACCTATTAGCGTCTGTATTGCTAAAGAATCCAGCGTGTTAAAGGACAGAGTGTTTATATCCTTAACAGTTGGTGTTAGTGTAAGTGAAGAGCAAGCCGTATCTCCCCACCCATAACAGTTGTTTTGGGCATAATCCGCATTTTCCGTGAATACTCGCTCTATTGCTTCATTTAATGCTTTTATTCTTATTTTTGTTATTTTTACTTTATTTGAATTTTGAGAAGCCTTCATTAATTCCATTGCAATTGGTGTCATAATTGCAATCACAATTAAAAAAAGTATAATCTCAAGAGATAAAAAACCTCTTTTTTTGTTTTTTGCTTTCATTTTTTTTAAAATGTCCTTTTAATTACTCACTACTCCAGATACAGCACACACGTCAGTAGCGCTTCCTGATGGTCTTTCGTAATGATAGTTCTTGTTATTGCTAAAATCATAAATATTGGACAATTCGCCTCTTAATGCAGATGCTAGTTGCGAAATATTTGTCAAATTATTTTTATTTGTTTTAGTTCCATTTTTAATATCCGAAAAAACACCATTCGCATTTGGTAAAAATTTCCAAAATGTCAGCATATCTGTTGTGTCAACTGTCTTTGCTGATTGACAAAAAGAATCTGTCGGATATGGACAATTTGTATATCCATTGGCATAACATTGCTTGCATATTAAAACCCAAGATTGACCTGTTTGACACGTTCTGATAAGGGCTCTTTCTGAATCTTCTAATTTTCTTTTTTCTTCTTTATTTGTTTCTATTTGAATTGTATCATCAGTTAGAAACTTTTTTATTTGATTTTCTGTTTGTAAATTGTTTGTTTGAAAGCTGAGATTTGCTCCCATAAAAAGGAGCAAAAGTATTGAAGAAAAAATTACTGCAAAAATTCCCATTTAGAAATCTTTATGGACAAGGTTTGTTATCTAGGGTAATATCTAATTTACTACCATTATCTGTAACTCCACTTGCATTTTTTGAATATGCTTCTTTTAATCTTTGATGCGATTTAGCATCAAGAGCTGGTGTAGTAAGTGTAATTGTACTTCCTGAACAGCTATAATTCCACCCTTTGTTTTTTAAATCTGCCTGAACATAAGTGTTAGCACTATCCCATCCCCAACCATTTGCTTTTGGATATTGATAGTTATTACTATAATATTGGTTTAAGCCCTGTAAAACAGTTGTATATTCACTTTTATACGTATTGGTATCGAGACTTGATTTAACAGAAGGATATACTACTAAATATAAAGCTCCAACGACTATACCAAAAACTATAAGATAGAGAATTATCTCCATTGAGACAAAACCTTTTCTTAGACTATTTTTTAAATTTGCTTTTTTCAATCTTTAAATCCTTTAATATTTTCCATTGACGCTTGAGTGTTCAACTTTATTATGTACGACACAAGTTCTTCCTGAAATATCATTGTTTGTCAACAGTTGGGCAAGACCTAATTGTCTTCTATCGACATTAAGAGTATTTATTGCATGCCAATTATTAGAAGGCGCCCATCCGTATTTTCCATTTCTATGCCATGTTCTTTGTTGCAACACCGTTGTTTTCGTGAGCGTACCCGTTGGTAAATCAAAAAAGATTTCATCAGCATTTCTCTGTGCAACTTCTGCATATTTTCCGTTAACTGTCCAATGAGTTCCCCTTTGCGCAGTGGCATTAGTTCCCTTCATGACAATATGCCCTTTTCCATCAGCAAGATAGCCCGACAATGAAGGCTTACCATTCTTTGCAATATTGATTGTATATCTGTGTCCTTCAAGCACAAAACTGCCTTTTGTTCCACCTTTTACGGGAACACCAGCGACATTTGTTTGTCCAACTCTGTTAATAGTTGCTCCTGATGCAATTTTAGAACTTGTATCTACATTGTTAGTAAATCTTTTCATGTTTGCATTTACACCATTGGCAATAACTGAATCAGGGTTTTGATACATATCGTAAAAACTTTGGTCAGTTTTTTGCTTATATTGGTCGATGTCTGCTGGGACAATATATACCGCTCCGCTTAATACTGAAGAGGTAACCGCACCTACTAAAATTCCTGTGACTACTTTTGTTTTATTTGTCATCTTAATCTCCTTAAACTTAGGTATAATATCACTTTTTTTCTTAAATAACTCTTATTTTTTTTCAACTAAGCCATTGACAACGCTTTTTGAACAAGCGCACCAATTGGTATTATTGCAATAGAAATAACTAAAAATATAAATACATAACCCACAAAAGGCAACATTTTTGAAAATGTTTCTATTTTTGAATATGTTTCTTCTTTTAATCTGTTTTTTGCAAAATTCCAAGCTTGTACATCATCATTTTTTGCAATTTTATCAAACATAATAACTGCTGTAGATATTGGTAATTTGTTAAAAATTGGTTCAAGTGACTCCAAAATTGATAGACTTGAGACAGAGGAGTATATATCATAATATATTTGTGTCATTTTTCTATTTTTTTCCGATTCATACAACTGCATAAAAATTTGTTCGTAACTAAGTCCAATATTCTTTAAATTTTTTATTGTTGTTGACATTCTGTATAATTCCATTTCTGCTCTACCTGTTTTGTTTTTAATTAGAAAGATTATTACGAAGAGGAGCATATACATGATTCCTAGTAGAATAAAAAATCCTACAAATGGGTGTTCATTTGCAAAAACAAATGGTTCCAAATACAATGGTGCCTGAGTGTGTCCATCTTTGTAAAATGAATTTAGAATTGGTATCATTCTGGTTACAATGAAAATATTTGCCCCAACAGCAAAAAAGATTAAAACAAATGGCTGTGTCAAACTTGAGCTTATGAGTTTGTCAATTTTCCTCATATTTTCTTTATCATCAATTCTTTCAACAATCATGTCTTTGTTTAGTGCTTTTTTTTCATCTGCTAATTTAAAAATTGAATATGTTTCTTCCGTTAGCATATTGGAATAGTAAAAACTATCAATATATGTTTTACCTTGTTCGATAAAAGATAAGGTATCTTGTAGCTTTGTTGCTAATTTATAATCACCTTTTTTATTTGCAAGAGCGATAACTGCTTCGATTGTTGACTTTGGCTTTTTTGTTTCAATGATTGATGTAATTAACTCTAAAACAAACGCTTCTTCTTTATCTTTCTTTTTTTCTTCAAACATCTTTTAGCCTGCCAATTCATTAGCTATTGTGTCAATATCAGCTTGACCCAATAATAGTTTTTCTATTGCAATGTCAATGTATGTTTTTGCCATTCTGCTTTTTGATAATTCCATCATTAACCTCTCTATTTCTAAAGCATTGGTTGTGTCTGATATAAGTGTTCTTACTTCAATACTAAATGGTAAATATTCATATAAAACAGTTCTCCCTTCATACCCTGCAAACATAAGCTTTTTATCGTCTTGTGGATGATAAATTCTACAATGCTCACATCCATCTGGATTTATCTCTCTTACTTCTTTCCCAATAATTTCATTAAATTTTTCATTGTCTAGCATTTTAATAAATTTTAATTTTTCTAAATCTTCCTCTTTGAATTTCACTTTTTTTGAGCAGTGTGAGCATACTTTTTTTACCAATTTTTGATTAATTAAAATATTTACATTATTTGCAAGGTCTTCTTTTTGTAGTCCATATTGGCTTACTAAAAGATTTGGAATGTTTACAACACGTGATGAATGGAGTGTTGAATAAACAAGGTGTCCTGTTTCCGAAGCATAGAGAAGAGTATCCGTAAGTTCTCTTATCTTTCTCCACTCTCCTACAAAAATGATATCGGGGTCTTGTCTCATAAACGCTAAGGTATAAGCCAAGTAGTCCATATTTACACTTTCATTTTCGTTTTCTTTTTCAATTTTAAATGTTTGGTGCTGGACTGCATTTTCGAGAACATATTCAACGGGGTCTTCAACTGTTCTAATCGAACGATTTGGCTCAATTAGACTAATAAAACTATTCAAACTTCTCGATTTACCTGAACCTGTTGCCCCAGACATTAAATTTAACCCTGTTTTTAGATTATTATATCCAATAATTTTTTCTGCATCTTTTGGTAGATATCCTAATCTCTCAATATCCTCCTTGCCTTTAATTCTGGAATGCTCTTTGGATAGAAGTCTAATTACTAGATTTTGGAATTTTTCAATTACTGATGGGGAAAAAGCAAGACGTAAATCCAATTTTCGCTCTTTTATCTCAATACGAGCATCCTGCCTAATATTCCACTGCTCAGTATCTATCTGTGAATAGTTTGATGCTATTGACTTTATTACTTGTTGCAGGGAGTAAGCTTTTTCCATTGGCACGGTAGTTAATGATACTATTTCTCCGATAACTCTTCCTTTGATTTCATAACCAAAATCTCTAATTTCAAAGTGTATATCTGATATATTTGCTTCTTGACAATCTTGGACTAATTTGTAAAAAAAACCTTTTGTTCCATCATCCGCCATGTCTCTTAACTCTAATAAATATTGTGGCACTATAACCACTGTCTTGTCTTTAAATTTTTCTATTGCTGTCAAATAATTAACAGGTGTTGCAATTCCAATGCTTCCGTTTTTAAACTCTACATACCAATCTTTTCTGCTAGAAATTTCGTTTTCTTTCGTTTCCTCAATTCCGTATTGTTCTCCCCATATTTTTGCAATATCATTGTAATCATATATTTTTATTACAGCCACAATATACTCCAAAGGGGAATAACCTATTTCTTGTGCTTTATCATATAACATTTTAATGGAAAAATTATTATCTATTTTTTTTTCTTTTTTTGCTTCATCAAGTAGTGTATCAAAAACTTTATCATATCTTTTTTCTTTGCTTAACATTTTTAGTTCGTCTAATAACAAGGTAAACATCCTTTTTTAGTTAAAAATAACTTCGTATTTTACGAGATGATATTTGATTTTTGAAAATTCTTTTCGTCTGATTGTGAGAACATCATTGTCAATCGAAACAACCGTCCCACCATACAAACTAGAACCTTCTTCAATAACCGTTCCTTTTATTGTTTTAAGAACGTATTGCCCTTTTGCACTTTTAATTGCAGATTCCATCTTTAAAGACGATGGAATTTTTGCGTATTTCTTAACTTTTTTTGTTTTTTGTTTTTTAGAATCTTTTATCCCATTCTCTTTTTTTAATTTCTCTAATTTTATTTTTTCTTCTTTCTTCAGTTGAGCTAATTTTTCAGCTACAACCACATCTATTGCTTTTGAAATATTTTCTTTTAGATATTTTGGGTAAAATGGATTACCATTATTTATCTTAGCTGTAACGCTGGTTTCCACAGCTTGTGCTTGTGTTGTTGCAATGAAAGCAACTAACGATAGTAGTGTTATTTTTTTAATCATCTCTTAATC
>JALUBM010000013.1 GCA_027044845.1 Sulfurimonas sp. | reverse complement strand
AGGGGATGAATAATAGCTATATTCCCACCATTGATTTTGCTGCAGCGTATCAAAAACTAGATGATCCTACATCGTATGGAGATAATCACTCTTTTGGTGTGGCATTGCATTTACCCTTAAATGGAGGTGCCTTTAAAGAAGCAGAGGCACTTAAAGTTGCAGCACTCAGCAAAGAAACGAAAAGTACAGAGTATAAAATTCAAAGAGAACGAGAATATATTAGTTATTATCAAGCTTACAAAAATGCAAAAAAACAGCTTGAAGTTTTAGAACAGTCACAAAAAGATTTTGAAAAAAGTGAGGCAACGATTCAAAAAGCTTATCTAAAACAATATGTTGATTTCAATACCTATTTGCAAGTTTTACAACAGGTACTTGATGTCAAAAATCATATTGTAGCTTTAAAAAACAAGATGCAGTTAGAAGCTACAATTATTAATACAATAGCAAGTGGGAAAGTATATGAGTAAAATCATAGCATCATGCAAAGATATTATCAAAACATTCAACTCAGGTGAAGCAGAGGTAAAGGCACTTCAAGGGATTACTCTTGATGTCTATGAAAATGAACTGCTTATGCTTGTTGGCCCTTCAGGATGTGGAAAAACAACTTTTGTCTCAGTTTTGAGTGGACTTTTAAGCTTTAATAGTGGCGTTTGTAAATTGATGGGAGAAAATATAAGTGCTATGAATGATGATGAGCTAACTACATTTAGAGGTAAAAATATAGGTTTTGTCTTTCAGGCTTTTAATCTTTTACCATCTTTGAGTGCCATAGAGAATGTTGCACTTCCTCTTACGGTTGCTTCAAGAAAAAGAGCAGAGATTCTTACTCTAGCGTCAGAGATGCTTGAGGCGGTGGGGCTTAGTGGCAAAGAAGATGTTAAACCAAGTGGATTAAGCGGTGGAGAACAACAAAAAGTAGCCATTGCAAGAGCATTGGTGCATAATCCAAAGTTTATTATTTGTGATGAGCCAACGAGCAGTTTAGACCATAAATCAGGAGAGATAGTTATGGAACTTTTACAAAAAATTATCAAAGAAAAAGGTGCAAGCATGATAGTAGTGACACACGATAACAGAATTTACAAATATGCCGACAGAATAGTGCATATGGAAGATGGTAAAATCATAAAGGTAGCCTCATGAGAACTTTTTTTATACTTATTTTTATCTCGCTTATTGGTCTTGCTATTGCACTTGGTACAATATATTATGGAGATTTACAAAAGTCAGGGAATAATGTCGCTTTACCTTCAATCAAACTTCCTTATAAGTCTTTTATAGCGGGAACAGGAATTGTTGAAGCAGGAAGTAAAAATATCATTATCGGTTCGCAAATTGGGGGTGTTGTAAAAAAAGTCTTTGTTCAAAGTGGGGATAGAGTTCATAAAGGCGAACTTCTTTTTAGTGTAAATGACAGTAAAGCAAGAGCAAATATTCCTGTGTTAGAAGCAGGAATACAAACTGCTTTAGCAAAAGTACAAAGTGCAAAACATCAGTTTGAAATCATAAAAAATATGAAAAAAGTCTCTGCTAGTATGGTCACAAAGGAAAAATATACACAAGTTGTTGATGTTTACAATGAAGCTAAAAAGAATGTAAAACTTGCACAACAAAAGCGTGAGACTTTACTTAAAATATTAAAACTCTATAAAGTCTATGCCCCGATTGACGGCATAATATTACGCTCAAACCTCACAGTTGGCTCTTACTTTGACACCCACTCGAAAGCACTTGTTTTAGGAAGTGACAGCTATAATGTAAAAGTAAATATCAATGAATTTGATACTTGGAAATTTGAAAAAGGTGCAGAGGCTACAGCTTTTATACGAGGTAATCCAGATGAAAAAGTGAAACTCTCTTATCTTTACATAATTCCAACGGTGACACCAAAAACAAATCTTACAGGAAGCCCTACAGAACAAACAGATACAAGAGTTTTACAAGTTGTTTACAAAATAGAACAAAGTCCTAGTTTTTCTTTGTATGTTGGAGAGATGCTTGATGTTTTTATTAAGAGTGCAAAAGGTGAGTGATGTTTAAAATTGCCGTAGAGATGTTGATGCATGATAAAACAAAATTTTTAGGACTTTTAATAGGTGTTGCGTTTACGGCATTTTTAGTTACTTTTGCTATGGGATATTTTGCAGGTTTTATGACACGAGGATTTGCACTTGTAAGTGAAAATTCAAGTGCAAAAGTATGGGTTATGGATCCAGCAGTAAGTTCAGCAGAAGCAACTATTAATATGAGTGATTCTTCTTTGGATAGTGTTCGTGGTGTTGCTGGAGTGGAATATGCTACGCCGTTATATCTGGGTGATGTGACAGCTCGTTATGCAAATGGACACTTCCAATCATTTCAGACAATAGGGGTTGATGATGCCACTCTTAGTGGTTCGCCACAACCTGCTAATCTTTTACATATTCCGAACAGTGTTATAATTGACAGTGGAGGAACAGAGGGGAAACTCCAAACACCACTAAGCAAAAAGGACGTGTGGTCTTATGATGGTTCACACTTACAAGCCCCGACAAGAGAGCTAAGATATGGTGATGTAATGCTCATTAATTCAAAAAGAGTTGTCGTTGCGGGAGTTTCACATACTATTCCTCGTTTTCCTCCAAGACCCTTGCTTTATACAACTACATCAAACTTTAAACGGCTTATTGCTGGAGAGAAAAGATATATCACTTTTATCATGGTTCGTCCTGTAAAAAATATTACTCCAAAAGAGCTTGCAAAACGCATTTCTCAAAAGACACACCTTAAAGCTATAACAAGCGATGATTTTAAAAAAGAGACGGTCATGTGGTTTATGATAAACTCTGAAGATGTTGGCGATATGGTAAACATGGTAGTGTTAGCCATGTTAGTAGGCTTTGGAGTCACAGGTGTAATGCTCTATATGTTTACCTATGAAAACCTTAAACAGTATGCTGTTTTAAAAGCGATGGGTGCTTCTGCAAAACAGTTGGGCGACATGATATTTACACAGGTTTTCATTAGTGCAGTCGTAGGAAGTGGTATTGGCATTGGCATTGCTTCACTTTTAGCACAAATTATTTCAAGTCCTACTTTTCCATTTCGCATGATGTGGTTCGCTCCGCTTATTGGTTTTTTTGGGGTGATTATAGTGAGTATGACTGCGGCATTTATTAGTTTACGCCCTATTAAAAATATGGAACCAGCAATTGTATTTAAGCTTTAAATAAGTGTCAATTTACCAGACGTTTCTTTGCACTTTTGGCTTTTCTGGTTCTTTATTAAAAAAGTTTTTTACTTGTTTGACATTTTTTCTTAGTTCTTTATTCATTTCGTCATAAGTGATAATGTCATCTTTCCCACACTCTTTATGGTAGTAACCTTGTAAATCATAGTATTCATCACAGTCACTATAATATTTTGCTGAAATACCGTGTTTGTTCATACATCCGCTAAAAAGAAGAGTCAGTAAAATTAGTAAATATATTTTTATCATAACAATCCTTTCAATCCTTGTAAGCATTTTGCATACCTAAGTACCTAAACTTTGAAACTTTCTTTTGTTTTACAAAATTCGGTTAAAAAGCATTTCTCACACTTTGGATTTTTTGCCGTACAAATATACCTTCCAAATAAAACCATTGCTTGATGGAGTACATGTAAATCTGTTTTAAATTTTTTTACTAAAGTAGCTTCTGTTGCTATGGCTGTTTTATCATCGCTTAGGCCTAGTCTATGGGCAACTCGAAAGACATGGGTATCTACTGCCATAAGGTTAGCCCCAGTGTATTCTATCATCACTACATGTGCCGTCTTTTGTCCTACTCCTGCCAAGGTTTGCAAATCTTTTTCGTTTATAGGAATTTCCCCGTGATAAACCGCTACAACACGTTTTGCCATTGTGATAATATTTTTTGCTTTATTATTAAAGAATGAACAACTGTGAATGATTTTTTTCACATCTTCTATATTTGCATTAGCTAAACCTTGAGGTGTTGGATATTTTTCAAAAAGAGTGGGCGTAATCAGATTGACTCTTTTGTCAGTGCATTGTGCTGAGAGTGCAACCGCTATAACTAGCTCATAGGCATTTTTATAATGAAGTTCTGTTACTGCATCGCTATATCGTTCAGTAAATTCTTTTTTAATTTCTTGAATCTCTTTTCTTGTTGCTTTTTTCATAAATGTATTTTAGCATATATAAAGTGGAGAAAATAAAATTCTGTTTAATAACTATTAATATATTACTATTAAACTTCTTGTATCAATATTATACAAGGAATCATAATGAACAAAGTGACAATATTACTTTCCGCTTTATTACTAACAGGAGTAATTGCATCGGCAAAAACTCTAGTAACAGTAAATGGCAAACCGATTACACAAGAAGAAGTGAATCAAGAGTTAATGCAAGCGACGCAAGGAAGATTTAATCAAGTTCCAGCAAATAGACAGGCTGCATTTAGACAACAGGTACTTAAACAGCTTATTGGAAAAGAATTAATCTATGACAATGCGAAAAAATCGGGCATCATTAAGTCTAAAGAGTATAAAGCAGAATATAAAAAACTTGAACAAAGAATGAAAAAAGAGCTTGCAATTCAGGTTTGGCAAAAAAAACTTCTTGACAGTATTAAAATTTCAACGAAAGAGTTGAAAGACTATTATAATAAAAACAAAGAAGAATTTAATGAAAAAGAGAGCGTTCACGCTCGTCATATTTTAGTTAAAACAAAAGCTGAAGCAGAAAAAATTATATCTCAGTTAAAATCACTCAGTGGTCAAAAACTCAAAGAGAAATTTATAGAACTTGCGAAAAAAGACTCAACAGGACCTAGTGGGTCAAAAGGTGGAGATTTAGGATATTTTGCTAAAGGGCAAATGGTTCCTGCATTTAACAAGAAAGTATTTTCAATGAAAAAAGGTGAAATCACTTTACAACCTGTTAAAACACAATTTGGATATCACGTTATTTATGTAGAAGATAAAAGACCGTCAATGACACGAAGCTTCAATGAAGTAAAAGCATTTATAGAACAGCGTTTAAAAATGGAAAAATTTAAAGCTGCAATGAAGAAAAAGATGGAAGAATTACAGAAAAAAGCATCTATTAAATAGCAAATGAAAAACTCTCCTATTTCTAAAATAACTTTAGAGGGAAGGGAGTTTTTTGTCAAGCGAGATGACCTTATTGATCCTTACCTCGCAGGTAATAAATATAGAAAACTTTACACTCTCTTAAATACTCAAAATACCATATACGATACTATAATATCTTACGGAGGAACGCAATCAAATGCAATGCTAGCGATTGCTGCAATGTGTAAGAAAAAAAAGTGGAGATTTATTTACTATACAAAAAAACTTTCTACTTTGCAAAAAAATGAGAATGAAGGTAATTATGCAGATGCTCTTATTTTAGGAATGGAGCATAAAGAGATAGAAAATAATTATTACAGAGAATTTATTGCCTCCTTGCGTTTGAATTTGGATGATAGAACTTTTGTGATTGAACAAGGTGGTGCGATTAAAGCTGCAAAACAAGGTCTCGAAGTTTTAGCACAGGAAATACACGAACAAAATAAAGCGTTTCCTACAACAGCCTTAGCAACACCCTCAGGGACAGGAACAACGGCACTTTTTTTGGCTCTGGCTTTGCCCGAATATAGAGTTTATACAACGCCTTGTGTCGGTGACAGTGCTTATTTGAAAGAGCAAATGAGTGCTTTGACAAAAATCCCGAGTAATCTTACTATCTTAGAACCGAAAAAGAAGTATCATTTTGCCAAACCGTATAAAGAGTTTTATGAGATGTATCAACGCTTACATGTAAAGGGTATAGAATTTGATTTGCTTTATGCTCCCGCAATGTGGCAGGCACTCTTAGAACAAACGAATGAAAAAATCATGTATGTACATAGTGGGGGAGTAAGTGGTAATAAAAGCATGCTTGCCCGTTATAAGAAATGCTTTGCAACTAAAGTAGCAAAATGATATTTTGCAAGAGTGTATACTTGCACAATAATATAAAAAAGGATTGAACTATGAATAACATTTTTGAAAAATTAACACATAATATGACTGAGGCAATTGAGAGTGCGTTGTCTTTGGCACTACATAATAAAAATCAAGAAGTGACAGCTATACACTTTTTATGGGCACTTTTGACGAATTCGGATTCTGTACTGAATCAGATGTTCAATAAAATGGGTGTAGATAAGGTTGCTATGGAACTTGATATAAAGAGTATGGCAGAAAAACTGCCAAAATCTTCAAGTGTGACAAAAGAAAATATAAAACTTTCTCATGATTTTGTAAGAACACTGGAAAATGGTGTTGGGCTGATGACAAAAAATGGCGATGCTTATTTGGCAGTTGATACATATATTCTAGCGAATTTAAAGACAGAACCGTTTACTACAATTTTGGAAAAATATATAGATGTTATGCAACTGTCAAAAGAACTTGAAGCAGCACGTGGAGGGGCTAAAATTGATTCACAGACTGCTGATGAAACTTTGGAATCATTATCCAAATACGGTATTGACTTAACAAAAGAAGCGTCAGAAGGTAAATTGGCTCCTGTTATTGGGCGTGACGAAGAGATTGCAAGAACAATGCAGATTCTTATTCGTAAAACGAAAAATAATCCAATGTTACTTGGTGAGCCAGGAGTTGGTAAAACGGCACTTGTTGAAGGACTTGCACAAAGGATTCAAAGTGGGGATGTCCCGACTTCATTGCAAAACAAGCGTGTCATTGCACTTGACATGTCAGCACTGATTGCAGGTGCAAAATATCGTGGTGAATTTGAGGACAGATTAAAAGCTGTTATTGATGAAGTAAAAGAGAATGGAAATATTATTCTCTTTATTGATGAGATTCATACGATTGTTGGTGCGGGTGCTTCAGAGGGTTCAATGGATGCAGCAAACATCCTAAAACCTGCACTTGCTCGTGGAGAATTACATACTATCGGTGCAACAACGCTTAAAGAGTATAGAAAATATTTTGAAAAAGATGCTGCGTTGCAACGTCGTTTTTTACCGATTTCTATAGATGAACCGAGCGTAAATCAGTCACTTCAAATTCTTCGTGGGATTAAAGAGAGGCTTGAAGCACATCATAATGTAAGTATTACGGACAGTGCATTAGTCGCTGCCGCAAAACTTTCTGATAGATATATTGCAGACAGATTTTTGCCAGATAAAGCGATTGATTTAATTGATGAAGCAGCAGCAGAACTTAAAATGCAAATCGAATCTGAGCCGAATGAACTCAGTGCGGCTAAACGCAAACTCTCAGAGCTTATGGTTGAAAAAGAGGCTCTGAAAATGGAAAAAACTCCATCAAACGAAAAACGTCTTGAAGAGATTGAAAAAGAGCTTGCTGATGTTAAAGAAAAGGTAAGAACATTAGAGTCTCAGTTCCAAACTGAAAAAGGTGTTTTTGAAAATATTTCAGCGATAAAAGGTGAAATAGAACAAAAACGCCGTGAAGCAGAATTGGCAAAAGGTAATTCTGAATTTAATCGTGCTGCAGAAATAGAATATGGTGAGATTCCAAAGCTTATCGAACAAGAAAAAGAGCTTCATTCAAAATGGGACAGAATGCAAGCAGAAGGAACACTTCTTAAAAACTCTGTAGATGAAGAGTCTATTGCTTCTATTGTAAGCAGGTGGACAGGTATTCCAGTCAATAAAATGCTTCAAAGTGAGAAAGATAAAATTTTAAATGTAGAAGATGAATTGAATAAAACTGTTATTGGTCAAGGTCAAGCTACTCATGCCGTTGCTCGTGCGATTAAGCGTAATAAAGCAGGATTAAGTGATAAAAATAGACCAATTGGTAGTTTCTTATTTTTAGGGCCTACAGGAGTTGGTAAGACACAAACTGCTAAAACATTAGCGAAGTTCTTGTTTGATTCGGAAGATGCACTCATTAGAATTGATATGAGTGAATATATGGAAAAACATGCAGTTTCACGCCTTGTCGGTGCAGCACCTGGTTATGTAGGTTATGAAGAGGGTGGACAGCTTACAGAGGCTGTAAGAAGAAAACCTTACTCTGTTGTTCTATTTGATGAGGTAGAAAAAGCACACCCTGATGTATTTAATATGCTACTTCAAGTGCTTGATGATGGTCGCTTGACAGACAATAAAGGTGTAACGGTCGATTTTAGCAATACTATTATTATCCTTACGTCAAATATTGCAAGTGATAAGATTATTTCACATGCTGGAAGTTCTGAACTTGAAGGGTTAGTTATGACTGAGCTTAAGAAAGCTTTTAAACCCGAATTTTTAAATAGACTTGATGATGTGGTTATTTTTAATGCACTTGGTGAGAAACAAATTAAAGGTATTGTTAGTATATTTTTCGCTGAAATTGCAAATAAAGTGAAAGAAAGAGATATTGAACTTTCTCTTAGTGAAGAGGCAAAAGATTATATTGCTGAGGCTGGATTTGACCCTGTATATGGAGCGAGACCTCTTAAACGTGCTTTATATGAAATAGTTGAAGACCGTTTGGCTGATTTAATATTAGAAGGAACGGTAAAAGAAGGTTCTCATGTTGAATTTACTGTACAAAACGGTGAAGTTGAGGTTAAGGTTTCTTAAAACCTTAACCACGCTTTAAGTAAAGTTTTTGTAAAATTCCGAACTTAAATCAGATAAGGATATGTCGAATGAAAAGAACATACCAACCACATAATACACCGAGAAAACGAACACATGGTTTTAGAGCTAGAATGGCTACTAAAAATGGTCGTAATGTAATTAATCGTCGTCGTGCTAAAGGTCGTAAAAAATTGTCAGTATAGGCGGATTTAACACATTAAAACTTCATAAAGAGTTTCAATGTGTTTATAATAAAGGAAAGAATCAGCACTCAAATAGTGTAGTTTTATTTTTTCTTCCTCAAGCAGGAGTACACAAAGTGGGTTTTACAGCTACCAAAAAACTTGGTAATGCAGTAAAACGTAATCGTGCGAAGCGTCGTCTCCGTACGCTTTTTTGTACATACTCAGATTCTTTAAAAGATGGTACATATATATTTGTTGCAAAAGCAGCAATATTTGATACACCATTTGAAAAACTCACTCATGATTTTAACAAGATATTAACCCGTGCGAAAACTTTTACTTAAGCTTTTATGGCTCTATCAGAAATTTTTTACGCTTATCGGTTATGGTTCGTGCCGTTATTATCCTACATGTAGCGAATATGCACGAATAAATTTTGAAAATAATTCAATTTCAAGTGCTTTTTACCACTCTTTTACTAGAATACTACGTTGCAATCAATTTTTTGATGGCGGGATAGAATATCCACTCTTGGATAAACTTTCATTAAAACCCGTTAAACTTGAGATTGATGCTGTAAAATATTGGCTGGTTCCAAATAAAAAGAGCCGTTATTACATTATAAAAAATTTTTCATATAAAGGGTAATTTGTGTTAGACAAAATGTCACCAAATCAAAGATTAATAGTAGCTGTACTATTGTCGATAATTTTTTTCGTAGGCTATACTGCGATATTTCCACCAAAACAGAGTGCTGTAGCAAAAGAAGCTAAAGCAAATAGTGTTGTAACAACAAAAAAGAATACAGATGTTGCAAGAAAAGTAGAAGAGGACTCAGGACGTGCTATAGCAGAACAAGAGAAGATGAAAAAAACTATTTCTAGTGATATTGTTACTATTAAAAACAAGAAATTTATACTAAAAATAGACACTCTAGGGCGTATAGCATCAAAAGAGATGCTTGAAAATAAATTTCAAAATAGTGACCATGTCAATGCGCAACTTATTCCTCCAAATAGCACAAAACCACTCTATATTAGATTTGCAAATGATGCTATAAATGATGCAGCATCAAAGGTGTCTTATGTAGCAAGTAATCATCTTATAAAACTTGACAGTAAACCAGTTACGGTAACGCTTACACAAAAATTACCACAGCTCACTGTAACAAAAAAACTTACTTTTTATCCTGATGGTCATTATGATATACATATAACAACTTCAAAAAATGTTCGCTATTTTGTCTATTTAGGAGACAGACCTCATGTTTCTAAAAAGTTGATGGCAGTCGCAGGGGATATGGTCTATACAGGTGATGATGTTGTTCATATTATTGAAGATGGAAAAGCTGAAGGGCGTCAACTGTTTCAAGATGTAAAACTTGTCTCCTCTTTTGATCAATATACTGCCATTATTCTATATGGCTTTAAAAAGGATGCAAGCGTTGTAGTAGAGCGAGGAAAAGATGATAATCCTGTTATATATTTTGAAGTAAATAAAAATGTAAATCTTCATGGTTATATTGGTCCAAAAGAGCATAAAGTGCTTAAATCAATTGACCCTATGCTTACAAATGCTATAGAATATGGATGGTTTACATTTGCAGCAAAACCTCTTTTTGCAATTCTTTCATGGCTACATAGTATCTTTGGAAACTGGGGATGGGCTATTATTGCACTTACAGCTCTTATTAGAATTGTACTTTATCCTTTAACTTACAAAGGTATGGTAAGTATGCAAAAAATGAAAATGCTTGCACCAAAACTTAAAGAATTAAAAGAAAAACATAAAAAAGATCCACAAAAACTAAACGCAGCTACAATGGAAATGTATAAAAAGCATGGAGCAAATCCACTTGGTGGATGTCTGCCAATGATATTGCAAATTCCAGTATTTTTTGCACTCTATCGTACTATCTTAAATTCAGTTGAATTGCAAGGTGCTCCATGGATTTTATGGATTCATAACCTTTCTCTTATGGATCCGTACTATATCCTTCCAATCTTAATGGGTGGTTCAATGTTCATGCAACAACATATGACACCAAATAACTTTACTGACCCAATGCAAGAGAAAGTAT
>JALUBM010000012.1 GCA_027044845.1 Sulfurimonas sp. | reverse complement strand
GTAAAAACACTTATTTCTTGTGTTTTCTTTATATTGTAGAAAAAGGCAAATGATGTTTGTTAATTGTGAAGAGTTTTTTCATGTTGGTACTTTAAAAGTTGTTGTATTAAATTATAATCCATGTTGCTTCAAGGATGCAAAAGAGGCGCTTGGCTCGAATATTCTCATTCTTGAAGACTTTATAACAAGTCGGCAAGAATCATTTGTTTCTTTTCTGAAAAACAGCGTTAAAGACAACTCTTGTTTATGTGGTTTTATTGAAGAGAATAAATTTGAAATAGTTTCTGATATAGTTACTGTAGAAATCAATGGAGAAAGAGAATCTTATGCTAGTATGTATGATTTTATATTGCCTGATTGGGATGTTAGAGTATTTGTTAGCGGTAGGTATTTCTTTGTAGAAAACATCAAAAATAATAAAAAATATTTTTATTACGCAGATTAAAATAGCAAGATATAAAGTAAAAGCTGTGAAAAGCTTGCTTTTACTTTATATATTATGCTATAATATTATATCTTAAAAGAAAAAGGAAATATATTATGAAAAATATATTAGAGCTTGAAATAGCGTTACAGGATGGCATGGATGCAAAATTAAAAGATGGTAGAATTATTATTACTATCGACACAGAGAAAACAAAGCGTGATTTGCGGACAGGGCAGTTAGAGTGTTGGTTAACAAGGAAGGATGAGGTTAAAACATTGTCTAGTGGTTACATGAGAATCATTAAAGATAAACTGTCATTTATCAAGTGGCAATAGAAAGGAGTTGTGAATTATGAAAAATATTTCAATTTTTTTAGCTATAACTTTTTTAGCTGTTGTATTTTCTGGCTGTGCAAGCGATGGTCTTGCGGTAAATACTTTATCTGGTAATCATGTTGCCAGATATTTTAAAGAGGGTGTTGTCCTTAATCAAAAAAAAGTTATCATTGACGATAAAGAATTGGCAATTTTAAGTGGTGCTACTGTCGCAGGTGCTGGTGTTGGCATGGTAGCAAAATCAACACAAAATGGTCTTATCGGTGCTGTTGTTGGTGGTTTTATTGGTGCTGTTGTTGGAAGAGAGGTTCAAGCCTACGAAACTATTATTGGATACGATGGAAATAAGCGACAAACTTGCTATTTAGATAGTGAACTTCCAACTACACAATCTGTAGAGTTTACAATAAAAGAAACAAAGTGTAAAAATGTTAATATTCTAAAAGAGCAAAAAGATATTTACAAACAAGCTACGAATATAACTACAACAAAGCAGGTAATCCATCGACTTATCAAGCGTAATGGAATATGGTTTTATGAATTTAGAGACGGTATTGTTTTAAATAGTAATAAATATTTTCCATATAAAAATAAAATTGTTGTCGTAAAATACAACAACGCTACCAATAGTATTATATCTATTAATAAAATATAAATTCAATATTTTTCCCACTGTGAGGACTTTATAGTTTTCGCAGTTTTAGCTTCTTTAAATCTCCTAAATTTCTCATTAAAGAAGCTGTTTTGCTCGTATTATAATAATATTATTTCCCACAATGAGGACTTTTTGTAAAAATGTTTACTGTCTGTATGGCTCATCAATTACACACATTATATTAAATGTTTTATCATTTCCATACAGCCTCATCGCTTTTTCGTTTATTTCGTTTTTTAACGCTATGAGTTCTTCAAACATAGGCTTTATCTCTTGATATTTATTTAGCTCTGTTTTGCTCATTGGGGTATCTATATATTTACCTTGCCTTGAGTCTTCTTCCGTCATAATATGTTCATCACAGTTTTCTAAATACCAATCTAATGTTGTCATAATTTTTAATAATTCCTTTTTTCTAATTATAGCGAGATAATTTTTTACTTTTCTTTGGGAATATTAACTGATTTGTCAAAATTTCTTGACTTTCCCATTTTGATTGTACTATAATATGTTATCTAAAAATAAATAAAATGTTTATTAATGTTTTGGACGATGGAAAGCGATTCTAAATAGATATAGACAAATTTTTTTATAAAAAAAGGGAAATAATGAATAGTCTTTTATGTACAAAAACTTTTTCTTTATCTGATGTTGAAATTAATTCAGCTACTCAAAATTCAGATATAAAAGAATTAGCTTATAAGAATATAAGCAATAATGGTGATAATAATAAAAGTGGTACAAAAATATTAAAAAGAGTTTTGGGCTTAGATATAGGCTCAAATAGTATAGGTTTTTCTTTATTAGAATTGAATGAAGCGGAAAATAAAACTGTTTTTAAAGAACTAACAAGTAACAGTATTGTCTTTTCTAAACCAAATAGTGCAGAAGATAGGCGAAATGCACGAAGTTCTAGGCGAAGAAATGAGAGAAAGAGTGCTAGAAACAAAAACGCAAGAAAAGTATATGCAGATTATAATATCTCTACTCAAGAGTTTATAACAGACCCTACA
>JALUBM010000011.1 GCA_027044845.1 Sulfurimonas sp. | reverse complement strand
GTTTTTGTATTATTAAGTAGCTCTTTCTGGAAAAAATTCTAAGAAATTTGGCTAAAAGGTGTTATAATCTTTTTAGAAACTTTAAGAAAGAAAATTAGATGATACAAAAACATATAACAGAACAAACGGCTATTTTTTTCAGTGTTACAAAATGGGTGTTTTTATCATCAGTTATTGGTATAGTAATTGGTGCAACGGTCACAGGATTTTTAAAGATTTTGGCATATAGTGAAAGTTCTCGTTCCTTTTTGCCATTTGAATATTATTATACACTTCCCTTTGCACTTGTTTTGACCGTCTGGCTTGTAAAAACTTTTGCCCCTACTGCTGAAGGGCATGGAACAGAAAAAGTTATATCAGCAGTACATAAAGATAATGGGAAGATCAATGTTTCTGTAATTCCTATAAAAACACTCACTACAGTTTTAACAATTTTCGCAGGTGGTTCTGTGGGAAAAGAGGGTCCTGGTGCACAAATTGGGGCAGGGGTTGCCTCTCTTATATCAACTTTGTTAAAGTTTCACAAACAAGATAGAAAAAAGCTTGTTGTATGTGGAATTAGTGCTGGTTTTGCGACAGTATTTGGTACACCGATAGCTGGTGCAATTTTTGGTGTTGAGGTTTTGATTATCGGTGTCATTATGTACGATGTGCTTTTACCATCATTTATCGCTGGTTTTGCTGCTTTTACCACAGCCCAGTTTTTAGGAATAGAATATACTTATTATGACTTGCATTTTTTTCAAGATGTTTCTCTAGATATTTGGCTTATTATCAAAGTTGTCATTGCTGGACTCTTTTTTGGTTTTGTGTCTGATATGGTTATAACTTCTGTTTCTTATACGCATAATCTTGCCAAAAGTATTAAGGTAAATACATATATAAAAGCGTTTGTAGGTGGACTTCTTATTGTTATTTTAACACTTGTGTTCGGTGAACAGTATATAGGTTTAGGACTTGGAACTATTGCCGATGCTCTTAACCCACATGTAACGGCTTCTCAGGATATTCATTGGTACACATTTCTTTTAAAAACAGTTTTTACTTCTCTTTCTCTCGCTGCAGGAGGCAGTGGAGGGGTTATTACTCCAATTTTTTATATAGGTGCGACAAGTGGGCATTTTTTCGGATCAATTATTTCTCCCGAGCATATTACACTTTTCGCAGCATTGGGTTTTGTGAGTGTTGTTTCGGCGACTACAAATACACCTATTGCTTCAACTATTATGGCAGTAGAACTTTTTGGTATAGATATAGCACATTATGCAGCACTTGCAGCAGTAATTAGCTTTTTAATATCAGGACACAGAAGTATTTTTTCTTCTCAAATTTTGGCGATGAGAAAATCTGAGATGCTGAGTGTAAAGATAGGTGAAGAGGTAGAGAATATAAATATTTCGCTAGAAGAGCATGAAATAAATAAAATAGACAAATTCCGTAGAAGATTGCATAAGAAAAATAGAAAACATTAAAAAACTATTAAGGAAGTTCCAAGGTATTTGAAACTTTCTCAAAGCTCTCTATATATTTCGAGAGAGATAATACCCCATCATCCGATTCTATATTTTCTTTAGCGGCTAAAAAAAATTCTAAATTATTTAAAAACAAATCTACAAGATCTGGATCAAACTGTTTACCTCTTTCTTCCTCAAAGAGTTGAATAATTTTATTGAGAGGCCAAGCCTTTTTGTAAACTCTTTCACTTCCAAGTGCATCAAAAACATCAGCAATTGCAGTAATGCGACCATAAATATGAATATCATTTCCTTTAAGACCTTGAGGGTATCCTTTGCCATCCCATCTTTCATGGTGTTGATGTGCTAAAATTGCAGCAGCTTTTAAAATAGATTTTGTCGAATGTTTTAACATTCTATATCCCACTTCAGAATGAGTTTTCATAATCTCAAACTCTTCTTCAGTAAATCTTCCTGGTTTATTTAATATTGCATCAGGGATTCCGATTTTCCCTATATCATGCATTGGAGAAGCATTTTTAATTAAAATAGATTCTTCTAAAGAAAAGCCATAAAGTCGAGCTAAAACCAGAGAATACTCAGCAACTCTTTGTACATGTTGACCTGTCTCTTTTGAGCGTTCTTCTGCGATTGCTCCCATTGTAAAGACGATTTCTCTTTGTGTTGCCTCTATCTCGTTGTTGAGTGCAGTAATCTCTTTTAATCCTTTTTGCACCTTGAGTTTAATCTCTTTTGCTTGGTTTCTGTCTTCTTGAACAATTTTTTCTGCGATATACATATGATTGTCGATAATTTTCATTATCTCAGATATTTCATCATTTCCATGTATAGCTATATGCTTTACACTATTGTTTTTTTGAGAAAGTATATCAAAAAAGGAAATTATTTCTTCTTTAAGCTTCTCCATTCTTTGTATAATTGAGGTAGTAATTATCTTATTAATATATAAGATAAAAGCGATAATTATTAATAAGAA
>JALUBM010000010.1 GCA_027044845.1 Sulfurimonas sp. | reverse complement strand
GTACAATAATAATCCCATATCGGTCATATTTGTAATAAAACTCTGCAATAGAGTTTATTTTATATTTTAACGCAAGATGCATTAAAAAATGCCCACCATCAAATTGCGGAATCGGAAGCAGATTAAATACGCCTAAAACAATGTTAATAATAAGTAATTGATATAGAAATAAATATAAAAATATATAAAAAAGTGAGTCAGCTATTGTGGGTGCATGTATGGCAGTTAGCCCTATTGCGGCAATTGCTCCCATTGTAAAATTATAGACTATACCAGCTAAATCTACTTGCATGGCAGCATTGTAACCACCACGACTTATAACTGTAAAAGTATTTATAGGAACTGGTTTTGCCCAACCAAATAAAAATCCACTATCAGAACCAAGGAGAATAGGCAAAAAATACATAGTAATTGGGACAATAATAGTTCCAACTAAATCTACATGTGATATAGGGTTAATTGTTAAACGACCTGCATTTTTAGCTGTCATATCACCATACATATAAGCAACCCAGCCATGCATAATTTCATGCCCGATAATAGCAATAGCAAGTGCTAAAACAGCAGCTACAATTTTAAGTATCTCAAGTGAGTCCATAATATTCTTTGTCCTCTGTTTTTCTTTCTTTGATTGCTTTGTTAAGATGAATCGGTTGTTCCAAATCTGTTGGTGTTTTACCGATTCTATCCCATCTTATTTTATAGTTTTTATCAATAGAAAAGTAAATAAACCAAGGCGTACCTTCAATGTTTTCATAAGGAACACTACCCCAAAAACGACTATCGTTTGAATGATCTCGATTGTCACCCATCATAAAATAATGATTTTTTTCGACTTTAATAGGCTCATCATGAAATATTTGTATCGGATAACGACCATTATTAATAATTTTAGGGTCATGATGAATTCCAGGATGTATTTTCATATAAGGGTTTTTTACCCATAATTTCGAATCATATATAGTTAGCTTATATCCCTGATAATGTTTTTTAATCCAAGCATCACCTTCTTTAAAGTGGACAAATAAGTTTTTCTTTGCAACAAATAGTTCATCTCCAGGAAGTGCAACACAGCGTTTGACAAAATGTTGTTTGATGTTTCCTGGATATCTAAATATTACAATATCACCATGTTTAGGAGTGTCTCCATTGATGATTTTTAGCTTTTTACTCCATGGAATTATAGGAACTTCCAAGAATGGAAGATAAGGCATAGGAACACCGTAAGCAAATTTTTTGGCAAAAAGATGATCCCCAATTAAAAGAGAATCTTTCATACTACCACTTGGAATTCTAAATGCCTGTGCAATAAAAAAGATGGTAAAAAGGACAATAATAATAGTACCTGTCCAACTATTTGACCATTTATAGGCTTTATGTAAAACTTTTTTCATTGAATTAATCTTTCTTTTGTGCATTGAGTTTTGCAGCTTTGAGCGTATTGCTAAGCAACATAGCTATTGTCATAGGACCAACACCGCCAGGAACAGGAGTAATATAAGAGCATTTTTTACTCACATTTTCAAAATCAACATCGCCAACAAGTTTACCATTATCTGATCTATTAATTCCTATGTCAATGATAATCGTACCGTCTTTGACCATATCTTCTTTTATAAGATTAATAACCCCGACGCCCACAAAAATAATATCTGCATTGAGTGTATGTTTTTTCAAATCATCTGTAAATATATGACATACTTCAACAGTAGCATTTGCATTAAGCAAGAGTGACGCCATAGGCTTTCCGACAATATTTGAAGCACCGATAACGCAGCAGTTTTTTCCTTTTACATCTATGCTATACTCATTTAGAAGTTGCATAACACCCAGCGGCGTACAAGGAACAAAACCGTCAAGGTCCGTTACAAGACGTCCTACATTATAAGGATGGAAACCATCAACATCTTTTGCAGGATTCACAAGTTCTAAGATTTTAGTCGTGTCAATTTGTGGAGGAAGAGGTAATTGTATGAGTATGCCGTCAATATTTTGGTTTTGATTCATCATGGCGATGGTATTTTCGATAGCATCTTGTGAAATATCTTCGGGCATTTCATGGGTTACTGAATAAAAACCAACTCTATCACAGGCTTTTTTCTTCATACTGACATAAGCCTGACTTGCAGGGTCTTGTCCTACAAGTATAACAGCGAGGCCAGGTGTACTATTTGTTTGAACTTTTAGTTTGGCAACTTCATTTGTCACATTTCCTTCAATTTTTTTAGCAAGTGCTTTCCCATCAAGAATTTGCATTTAAACCTCTTAAATAATTTTTTTGTCATTATACCCTTTTTCTATAATACTTTTTGTTAAATAACAAAGTCTTTCAAATTAAGGGTACTTCTAAAAACTATAAAGCTAAAAGAGTCATTCTACAGTACTTTTTTTCTCTCCCAAACTTTTCGTATATAAGCATCTCCATAGAATGCAATATTTACAGAAAGAGCTTCTTGAAAAA
>JALUBM010000009.1 GCA_027044845.1 Sulfurimonas sp. | reverse complement strand
TTAGAAGAAAATAATTCTTCTGAGTTCTTTACTCAATAGATAATATTCCTACATTACACATCTTTGTGCAATTGTACAAAAATTCATTAAATTTTTTAATATAATCAATAAATTCATAGTATAATCAAAAAAAATTAGATACTCTTTGGATAAAAAAATGAGCTATATAAATGACTTGAAAAAAGTCGTAGAAATAAATTCTTATACAAAAAATAAAGATGGTGTGAATATTGTCGGCGAAATATTTGATGAGTGGTTTGAATCCTTAGGCTTTAAAACTACTATTTATAATCGTGATAATATCGGTAATCACCATTACTATCAATCTGCACACATAAATAATGCTCCAAAACTACTTTTATTAGGTCATATCGACACAGTATTCCCTCCTAATAAGTTTGAATATTTTACACAAGATGATACTTGGGTATATGGGCCAGGTGTATGTGATATGAAGGGTGGAAATATTGTTCTATTGGAGGCTTTACGTAAAGTTAAAAATAAGGGACTTGTAATTAAAAATATAGATATTTTGCTCGTCAGCGATGAAGAAACAGGAAGTGATGATTCTAAATATTTGAGTGCAGAACTTGCACATGCCTATGATTATTGTTTTGTTTATGAAGCAGCGGGTGCAGATATGGAACTTGTTACTGGTAGAAAGGGCGTGGGAACTTTTTTTATAGACATAGAAGGAAAAGCGGCACATGCTGGGAATCATTACAATGATGGCTATGATGCAAATTTAGAACTTTCTTATAAGCTACAATCTTTGGTACAACTGACAAATCTGAAAAAGGGAACAACCATAAATGTGGGGAAAATAGAAGGTGGCATTGGTGCAAATACCATTTCTCCTCATTCTAAAATGATATTTGAATTAAGATATAAATATGCACAAGAAAGAGAGCGTATATTAAAAGAGATTGAAACAATTGTGCAAAAATCTTTTATTGAGGGAACAAAATCTACACTTAGTGGAGGAATACAAAGAGATGTAATGCAGACATCTGAATCTTCATTACAACTATTGAAAAAAATTGAGACTATTACACAACAAAAAATAGTTGCACAAGAGAGAGGTGGGGTAAGTGATGCAAATATTGTTAGTTCATGTGGTGTTGTGACACTTGATGGTTTTGGACCCTATGGTGATGGTGATCATACTGTAAAAGAGAGAGCTCTTAAAAATAGTTTTGTTAGACGTATAGAAATGAGCAAACAGCTTTTTGAGTATTTTATAAAAAATTTAAAATTTTAGGAGTTAAAATGGGAAATAGAAAAATAGGAATGTGGCTGTATAAAAACGGTGGCGGAGATAAAATTGCAAAAAAAATTATTAAACAGTTAAAAGAGAGAGATATTGATGTTCTGAATGATATTAGTTTACGACATTCAATTGCAAAAAATTCACATATAGTCTATCATGGTCAAGAACATTACGGAGAAAAACTAGATAAACTTGATTTGTTTTTTTCATATAATGCTGGTGAACAAACACAGTATCAAATGTACCTTTATCAAGCATTAAATCGTATAATCCCTATGATTAATTCTTTTGATTCTTTTGCTTTGACAGAAGATAAATTTCATACATCGTTTGTTCTGAGAAATAACGATATAAAAACTGCTGATTATAAATTATGTCACAGAGACGATGGGCATGAATTAAAAAATATCATTAAGAAATGGGATAAAATGGTTTATAAACCGACTGATGGTTGGGGTGGTGTTGGACTTACTAAAATAGAAAGCGAAGCAAATTTGGATATGTTAATGCCATTTCTTAATCAAATGGATTTACGTTATTTTTATGTAGAAAAATTTATCAATTATGATAATACGGATTTTAGAGTAGATATAGTTGATGGAGAGTTTGTGGCTTGTTATGGACGAAAAGCAAGTGGAACTGACTGGCGTACAAACGTTACAAGTGGAGGTAGTGTTTTTGTGCGTGAAGCAAATGATGAAATTATAAAGATAGCAAAAAAAGCATGTCAAGCAACAGGTGTCGATATTGGGGGTGTCGATATTATTTATGATAGAGATAAAGAGGAATATGTCGTTTTAGAGGTGAATGGTATTCCTGCTTTTGCTACTCCTGAACAAGAAAAAATTGGATTAAACTTTAACGATAAAAAAATTGATTTAATTGTAGATTTAATTGACAGAAAAACGAAGTAAGAGTATCATTGCAAAAAAAATTAAGGTACTGATTTGAGACAACAATATAGTTCATATAGCGAATGTGTAGATTTTTTTCAATCTGCACAAAAGAGACATCCTAATCTTGTTCAAGTAGAAATTATAGGTAAAACATGGGAAGATAGAGATATTATTGCTGTCTGCATAACAAAGAATGTAGGCTCACATGTAAACAAACCTGCACTTTTTTATACAGGTACTATTCATGCAAGAGAATGGATAGGAATAGAACTTTCACTTTCTTTTGCAAAATATATTTTAGAACACATTGATTATGATCCCCAACTCAACCAAATACTTGATAAGACAACACTCTATATGGTTCCGTGTGCGAATCCTGACGGATTTGAATATTCAAGAAATCATTTTGCTTTTTGGAGAAAAAATCGTAGAAGAAATCCTGATGGCAGTTATGGGGTAGATTTAAATAGAAACTTTAGTGTAGGTTTTGTCTCAAATAAAAATTATACTTCTAATGTCTATTCTGGTTCTGCACCATTTAGTGAACCAGAAACTGCAGCATTGCGTGATTTTGTTGTAAATCATGAAAATATTACTATAGCATTAGATTATCACTCTCAGGGAAATGTTTTTTTTCCTGCACATAATTTTATCCATGAAGATGCAGAGGATGCTATTGACTTGAACCTTTTAGCTGGAAATATGGCAGAAGAGATAAGAAAAGAGTCTTTGCGTGAGTATGGCATACATATGGGAAAACCGCCAGTGCATTTGATCTCAGGAAGTGGGAGAGAATTTTATTATTCGCGGGGATTACTCTCTTTAGTTGCAGAAGTTGGAACTAGAAATATTAGTGATTACATTGAACATATGAGTGAAAATATACAAGAAAATATTCCTGCTTTAATTATGGCACTCTCAGAAGTTAATAATTATAAAAAAGGAGATAGTCTTCAACGAGTGCAAAATTTTAGAGCAACAACCATTGGAGCAAAAGAGGTAGAACTTTCATGGGATTATATAAAAGATGAAACAATTTATTTTGAAATTTATCGATCAACAAAACTAAAAGGTTTCGCACAAGCTTCTAATAGAATAGCCATGACAAAAATGAAGAATTTTACAGATTCAAATTTGAAAAGTTCAACAAATTATTATTATTATCTTCGAGCAGTATGCAAAGATAAGGAGATTAAATCACCGTATGCACAGCTTGTTGGTATAAGAACAAAACCGTCTGAAAATATGTTTTCTAAAATTTTATATCCAGTTGCGAGCAAAATAGGCTATGTTGGGGAAAAGACGCAAAAGAATAGAGATCATTTTGGAAACAATTCATTGTTTGTTGGAATTTCAGAACAAAAGGGCGAGTGTTATGGAGTGTGTGGATTCTCACTTCATACAATTCCTGAAAACGCAATTATTACAGCAGCTAAAATTTCTTTTTATCCAATGAATAGAGTTGCTGTTCAGGTTGAACGATATGGTGAGTGGCGAATCGGACAGATGGATGAACGGACACTAGATAATATAGGTAGTTTTGATGAGATAAAAAATGCAAAGATGCTTTCATATATTGATAGACCGACATCTTCTCATCAGCTTGCACAGGGTGTATGGCGTGAATATAAATTTGCACAGCAAGAAATAAAAGTTCTTGAAAAATCATTAAAAAGAAGAGAAGCATATTTTAGAATGCAGGGACCGATTTCTTTGCCGTTAGATAGAGCTTCTCAGCTTATGCAGTGGGATATAGGTTATGGAAAATTTAGTAGTGGACTCACATATAGACCTAAATTAGACATATCATATACAATAAATGAGGCAAAATTAGACATAGAGTCTTCTTGTGAATTTACTCTTAATAGTGATAATAGTAAAGATACTACATTAAAATCAGGGTATGATGCAAATGGAAATTTAAAATATGCTTGTATTGAGTTTGATTTATTGAATTTACCTGATATGGAAAATACAGTAGTTTCAGATGCTTATATAGATATTAAGGCCTATAAGGTACATGTAAAGGAAAATAATTTACGCTTTCATATAGAACTAATTGAACCAATTGAAGGTGATATTACATACGAAAAGATTAAAAATAGAAATATTGTTGAGCGAATTGGATATGATGTGAGTATTACTGATGTGAAAAGGTCTGCAAAACAAAGATTTGTTTTTGACACTTATGCAATCAATGAAATGCTAGAACTTGCAAAAGAGAGAAAAAAAGCTTTTTTTGTAATTTCTGCCTCATCGGAAAGTGAAAGTTCAAAAGGTGTGGATGTAAATTGGATAGATAATAAAAAGATTGACAAGCCTACGTTAGCATTAGATTATATTCGTAAAAGAAAAAATCCACCTGAAAAAGTACAAAACTTACAAACAAGTATAGAAAATGGAATAATAAAACTTCAATGGGACATTCCAAATGATGAATCATACAAAGGTGCCATTGTTGTAAAAAATAGATTTAGAATTCCATGTTCTCCATATGACGGACAAAAATTATATGGAGGAAATGATAATTATACATATGATAATTTTGGTGATCTTGATGTACATAAATATTATGCAATTTTCTCTTATGATGATGTACCAAATTTTTCCGAACCTGCATATATGGAAGTAAATAATTAGAACTTTGTTAGAAGTAAAGTTCTGAAAAAAGTTTGAGAGCTTTTTTTGTCAAAGAAGAGATTGGTGCAGTATGTAGGGAATCTTTATCAACCCAAATGGCATTTTCAAAATCTTGAAGCCGATAGAGTTTTACATGTAAACGGTACTTTGTATAAGAGTGTTTAAAACTGCCTAAAAAGTTTTCCTCTATAGGGTCAATACTTGGAAGTTCCAGCATATTTTTATACATATTTCCTGTAGCGGGAGTGAGGGCTATCTTGTCATCTTTTAAATATATGCCATAAAAGAGTTCAAGTGATTTATACTCCTTCTTCTTTTTTAGTGTATAAAGCTGTGGTTCATTCTTACCTTGGCAAGAACTTGTAATCGGACATTCTATACACTTTGGATTGTTAGGTAAGCAAATGGTTGCACCTAAATCCATTAATGCAAGATTGTGACTTCTTGGCTGTGAATGATTGAGCAGTTCTTTCGCATATTCCCAAACAGTCGCATCCTTTACATGTAAGAGTGCAAAATAGCGTTTTATGACTCTTGCTATATTTGTATCTACAACGGGAACATTTTGTTTATACCCGAAACTGCAGATGGCACTTGCCGTATATTGCCCAATACCAGGGAGAACAAGCAGTTCTTTGTCTGTTTTTGGTAGAGTTTTTTGACATAGTTGTGCTGTTTTATGTAGATTTCTTGCTCGAGAATAGTATCCTAAACCGCTCCATGCTGCTAATACGTCATTAAGTGCAGCCTTACCAAGTATTTCAAGTGTAGGGAATTTTGCTAAAAACTGGGGATAGTATTCATCTCGTACACGATTGACTTGTGTCTGCTGCAGCATAATTTCACTTAAATAAATATGATAAATATTATTAGTTTTTCGCCAAGGCAGTTCATGTCTGCCATATGCTTTATACCAACTTAAAAGCTCTTGCTGAGTCTTGGTTATTCTTTTTATAGCAACTGCTCCCGAATAAATTCGCTGTAATGCCCTTCTTGTTCTTCAAGTTCTTTATGCTTACCTCTTTGAACTATTTCACCTTCATTAAGCACATAAATCATATCTGCAGTTTTTACGGTACTAAGCCTGTGAGCAATGGTTATGACTGTTTTGTTTTGAAGTAAAGGCGAAAGTGCCGCAAAAAGTTTTGCTTCTGTATGGACATCAAGTGCAGAGGTAGATTCATCAAATATAACTACACTCGGATCAGCAATAATCATTCTAGCAATACTGAGGCGTTGTCTTTGTCCGCCTGAGAGTCTAATGCCATGATGCCCGACAATTGTTTCAAGTCCATGAGGCATATTTTTAAGCATATCTTCAAGCTGGGCGATTTGAAGTGCTTTATGAATAGCTTCGTCATTTATATTTTCATGTCCCATCGTAATGTTAAACCGTAGTGACGCATTAAAGAGAATAGGCATCTGCAGGACTAAAAATATTTTTTGACGCACTGAATGTTTATCAAGTTCTTTTGCATTAATATCGTTGTATGTAAGTACACCTGATGTTTTTTCATAAAATCCTGAGACAATCTGTGCAAGGGTAGTTTTCCCGCTGCCGCTTGCACCGATAAGTGCTATTTTGGCACCATAGGGTATATGAAAAGTAATTTCTCTTAAAATGAGTTTTTCGCTTGAAGTGTACGTAAAACACACATTTGTAAGGGCAATATCTACACTGTCTGATCTAAGCTTTTTTTCTCCGCTAATTTCTGTCTTGAGTGTTAAAACTTTATTGATACGTTCAAGGGCTGCTTTTGCCGAGGCATAACTGTATTGCATAGAAAGAATATCCTGTACGGGTGTCATAATAAACCAAATGTAACCAAACATGGCAAACATCATCCCTATACTTAAATCACTATAGGCTACAAGTAATAACCCTGAAGCACGGATAAGCTCAAAAACACTTAAAAATATAGTGTAAGAGAGTTTTTCATATGTAACACTTTTGAAGCTGAATGCGTTGGACTTTTCTTGAATCTTTTGTGCTTGTTTGATGGCTTTAGTAAAAAAATGCTGTTCTTTGTTGCTTGCTTTTATTTGTCCGAAAAGTTCAAGGGTTTCTCCGACATTTTCTTGAAACTCAGAAATTGCTTGATTCTCGTCTTTTTTTAATTCTCCTACATGTGCAGACATTTTTTTGCTTATAAACATAATAAGTGGTTGCACGAAAAGAATTAAAATTCCTAAGATAGGATTAATCATTATCATTACGATACCAACAGCTATAAGCGTTAAAACAGAAGCGACAAAGCGTGATGCACTACTCATTATAAAGACATCAAGCGTATTAACATCGGTGATGAGATTTGCACTAATTGCACCGCTTCCAAGTGTTTCATAATCATTCATAGAAGTAATTTGGAGATGTTGGAGTAGGCGTTTACGTATCATGAAAGTAACATATTTTGATATTTTTGTAAAAATCTTTGTACTGATGACACCTAAAAAGTAATATAAAAAGCGTAAAAATATCACTGAAAAAGCAACTAAAGAGATATAATAAAAAGCAGAGCCGCTACCTAGAAGTTCATTAATGGTGGGAATAATGTACTTAGGCTTATTCAGTAAAACTTCATCAACCATCATTGGTAACATTAAAGGTACAGGAACACTGACCATAATGGCTAAAAGAGTGAAAATCTGCCCGTTTATCAGTGCAGATTTTTTATGCAAAGCCAGTTTGAAAATAGATTTTATAGTTATAGGTTTATGCATAGATTAAACTCTTCAATATAAACCTTTTTACTTTACAAATCTGCTGCTATGGCATTTGTAATACGAAGAATAGTTTCATCTTTGCCAATGACTGACATAACGACATCAAGTCCCGGTCCGCTCATTTTTCCGAGTAAGGCTACACGTAAGGGGTTTCCTATTTTACCAAAGCCGATTTCCATGTTATCAACAACCTCTTGCATAATATGATGATATTCACTTGGAAGGTGCAACTCTTTTGCTTCATCAAGTTTGTTCGCAAATTCCTCAAGCACTTCAATAGCATTACCCTTAAATGCTTTTTTTACAGCTTTTGCATCATAAGCATCAGGTGCAGTGATGATTTCATGAATAAGTTCGGCTAGTTCTTTGAGTGTTTTTGCTCGTTCTTTGAGAGCATCAAGCAAGATTTCTTTTTTATCATGAGAACTTAGTATTAGACCAAAGTTAGTGAGTAGTTCTACAAGTTCATCATTTGGTGTATTTTTTATATAATGTGAATTAAGCCAGTCCAACTTTTCAGTGTTGTATATTGAAGCTGATTTATTAATATCTTTTGGGTCAAAAAGCTCTTTCATTTCATTCATAGAAAAAATTTCCTGATCACCATGACTCCAGCCAAGACGTACAAGAAAGTTTAAAAGGGCTTGAGGCAGGTAACCCATCTCTTTGTATGCCATAACATCCGTTGCACCGTCACGTTTTGAGAGTTTTTTACCTTGTGCATTATGAATCATAGGCACGTGATAAAATTTCGGTATGTCAAATCCGAGTGCTTCATAGACTACTATCTGCTTTGGTGTATTTGAGAGGTGGTCGTCTCCTCGAATGACTTCATTGATGCCCATTAGAGCATCATCAATTGCAACAACAAAGTTATAAGTTGGGCTTCCGTCTGCTCTTGCAATGATAAAATCATCTAAAATATCTTCGGCTTGGAAGACGATGTCTCCCTTGACGCCGTCATGCACGACAATTTTACCACTTAGTGGTGCTTTGATACGAATGACTGGATTAACATCTTCTGGTGGTGTACCGCAAAAATCACGATATTTTCCATTATATTTTGTGCGTTCTTTATTTGCCATTTGCTCTTCACGAAGTACATCGAGTTCTTTTTTACTCATGTAGCATTTATAGGCTTTGCCTTCATCAAGAAGCTGTTGTATATATTTTTTGTAAATATCCTCACGTTTGCTTTGATAAGTAATCTCACCGTCAGCTTCAAGTCCAAGCCACTCAAAAGCATTTAAAATTGCTTGTGTTGCTTCTTCGGAGTTTCTTGCTTTATCGGTATCCTCGATACGAAGAACAAATTTACCGTTGTTCTTTTTCGCCCAAAGATAAGAAAAAAGTGCAGTACGTAAACCGCCGATATGTAAGTAGCCTGTAGGGGATGGAGCAAAACGTGTAACAACCATGATTGTGCCTTATGTAAAATTTTTCTTACAATTTTAGGCAAATGTTGGTTAAAGGCTGGTAAAATACTTTATTAAAATTAATAAAATGGATTTTTATGGTTAAATTACTACTTATTTTGATGTTTGCAGGTTTTTTACATGCAGAGGTTTATGATGGTGTGGCAGTTGTTGTTGAAGACAAAGCAATTACTCTGCTTGATATTCAAAAAGAGATGCAGACAGAACATGTGAATGTAAAACGGGCATCTGATATTTTGATTCGTAAAAAACTTGAAGCACTTGAAATTATCAAAAGAAAAATTTCTGTAGCAAGTTCAGAAGTGTATGATGATATTAAAAAGGTGGCAGAGACAAATGGGATGACAATCAGTCAACTTTATGATGCAGTAAGAGAGAGAAATGGACTAAGTTCAGAAGAATTTAAAGAGAAAATAAAACAAAAACTTTTGAGCCAAAAACTTTATGCGGCAATAGCGATGTCATCACTTTCAGAACCGAGTGATGAAGCAATAAAGGAGTATTATGAACTACATAAGGATAAATTTAATCATCCTAAGTCTTTTTCGGTTATCATATATGGGGCAAAAGAGAGAGCTAAATTACAAGAAAAAGTAAATAATCCAATGTTTTATGCACCTGATATTTCAAGACAAGAACAGACAATTTTTTATAATAAAATATCGCCAAAAATTGCATTATTATTGCAAAAAACACCACTAGAACATTTTACGCCAATTATATCCAACGGAAGAAATGGCTTTGTAAGTTTTTATATTAAAGCTGTGCAAAAAGAAGAAACTGGTGATTTGACAGCTATAAAACCACAAATTATAAATGCAATTATGGCAGATAAACGTGAAGCAGTGTTAAGTGATTATTTTGCAAGACTTCGTGACAATGCGGACATAAATATCATCAGGATGCCGAACTAACCTATGCTTGATGATAAAATTTTTATAAATATTGCCTCAGAAATAGCTTCGGCATCTAAATGTGTGTCCAAGCAGGTCGGTGCAGTCATCGTGAAAGACGGGCGTATTTTAAGTACAGGGTATAACGGAACGCCTGCGGGATATACGAACTGTTGTGAGCATTGGAATGACGAATACACAACAGAGCATCACGAATGGAGTAAAACGTATGAAATTCATGCGGAGATGAATGCTATTATTTGGGCGGCGAGAAAGGGCATATCTATAGAAGATGCGACTATTTATGTAACGCTTGAACCTTGTAGCGAATGTAGTAAAAATCTCATTGCTAGCGGTATTAAACGCATAGTCTATGCCAAAGAATACGAGCATACCCATTCCGACATCGTTTCAAAATTTTTAAAAGACAACGGAGTTAGCATAGAAAAGTTAAGCTTTTGACAACAGACTTAGCAGTGCAGGCAGCAGTACCAAGTCAAATAAAAGTGCAATATTTAAAGCACTTACCGTTACTATTGCAAAATTTACATTTGGCACAAAACTACTTACTCCAAAAAGTGCAAATGTAAGTGATAGTATCAACGTTGTCAGTATCATAGCATTGCCACTATGACTGATAATGTAATCAATACTCTCCTCAAATTTTCTTACTTTGATCGACTCATGATATTTACTAAAAAAATGAATGGTATCATCAACCGCAATCCCTAAAATTACGGCAGCTGAAATAGCTATGCCTATATCTACACTAATTCCAAGTATCCCCATAACTCCGCCGACGATAATAATAGGAGCGATGTTTGGTATTAAAAAGAGCCAAAGCATTTTTAAATTTTTAAATATCAACAGCATTGAAATAGTGACAATAAACAGCGTCATTGAAATTGAAATAATCAGCGTATCGGTTACACTTGACTGCATATAGGCAAAAATAGTGGTTTGACCTTGTACATCTGCACTGTAGGGTGTTTTTGTTTTGAAATAATTTTTTATCCACTCTATCATTGCCAAATCTTTTGAGGTATCGACGATGTTTGTATTGATAGTTAAACGCAGGTATCTCTCTTGCATGTCTATTTTGTCATTCAGTTCCATTCCCTGCGGCAAACTCATCGAGTAGAGTAAGAGATACTGCGCTACAAGGTTTTTATCTTGTGGTAGAGAGCTGTTTGCATCTGGGTTGAGCACTTTTTGCAT
>JALUBM010000008.1 GCA_027044845.1 Sulfurimonas sp. | reverse complement strand
ATCTACAATATTTATATTTTTATTCCATATTTTTTTTTTTTTTTTCAATAATTCATATTTTGATATTTTATCTGCTGGACAAAGTTGATACAAACCTTTTATATCTTGATCCAAAAAAGCTTCCATCTGTTTAGCCAACTCTAGTGTTGTAACTCCTGACCAATATGCTTCCGAATAACCACTTACATCATTAGTTTGTTTCAAAAACCAATCCAGAAGTCCAGTACCATTGGTTTTTAGTTCTGGACCAACTATAGATGTTCGTATTGTTAAATCTTTATTATTGATAACTTCACCTAATGCTTTAGTTCTAGCATAATTATCATCACCATCTCTAAAAGAGTCTTCTCTGTATTGACCATCCTTTCCAGAAAAAACACAATCTGTACTAATATGAATAAATTTATAATCTAACTTATTCCCAAGTTCAGATAAAAAATGTGGCAAATAGCTATTAATTTGAATAGCTGTTGTAAGCTCATTATTTGATTTTGAAACTAAAATCCCAATACAGTTGATTATATAATTAGGTTTAATTTCTTTTATATAATCTTCAAGTACGTTAAAATCTCTTACATCTAATACCTTAGTAATATATTTAGAATCCTTACTTCTAGCAACACCATATATTTTATATTTGCCAGTAGATTCTAAATATTCAGCCATAATATGACCAGCCATACCTAAGGCACCTAATATTATTACCTTTTTCATATTAGTATTGTTTCCATACAGTTCTATTTATGTAGTCTATATAACTTATAATGATTCTAATAACTTTTTTAGATACATTATCAGTATTATAATCTTTTACAAGATTCATTGGTTTTTCTTTTGTTTGTTCTGTGACAATATTTATAGAACTAATTATATCATCGCTTTTTAATCCAGACATTATTAGAGTGCCTTCATCCATTCCCTCAGGTCTTTCATGAGCTTGTCTAATAGTTATAGCAGAAAATCCAAGTATAGAAGATTCTTCTGTAATCGTACCACTGTCACTAATTACACAATATGAATTTTGCTGTAAAGCAATATAATCAAAAAAACCAAGTGGTTTCATAAACTCTATTAAAGGATTAAAATCCTGTCTATCTAAGATTTCTAGTTTTTTTCTTGTTCTTGGATGAGTTGATACAATAATTCTCTTATTATAAGTTGTAGCTATTACATTTAAGGAATCCAATAAATCACTAAAGTTTTGCTCACTATCTACATTTTCTTCTCTATGTGCACTTACTATAAAAAAATCTTTCTTTTTTAGGTTTAACTTTTCCAGCACATTTGAATTTTTAATATCTTCTTTATGAAAATTCAACACCTCAAGCATAGATGAACCAGTTTTTATCACTGTTTCTGGTCGTATCCCTTCAGATATTAAATAGTCTCTAGCATGCTCAGTCAAAGTCATATTAATATCACTTAACTGATCAACAATCTTACGGTTAATCTCTTCAGGAACTCTTTGATCAAAACATCTATTTCCAGCTTCCATATGAAAAATAGGTATTTTTCTTCTTTTAGCAGATATAACAGATAAACAACTGTTAGTGTCACCATATAATAGTACAGCATCAGGCTTTACTTCTTCAAGTAACTTATCTGATTTACTAATAACATTCGCAATAGTTTCAGCCGCATTATCAGCAGCTGCATTGAGAAAGTAGTCAGGTTTTTTTATGCCCATTTCTTGAAAAAAAACTTCATTCAGTTCATAATCATAATTTTGTCCTGAATGAACAAGTATATGATTAGTATATTTTTCAAGTTCGGCAATCACACGACTGAGTTTTATAATCTCAGGTCTAGTTCCAACAATGGTCATGACTGTTTTCATGAAATGACTCCAAATTCTTTAAGTTCATCTTGAATTTCATGTAAATTCATAAGCATTGCTTTTAATTCTTTCTCATTCAGTCTATGCGTATTATGAGAGTGATATTCACCAGCTTGTGTAACTACTTCTTCACCATCTTCAAAAAATTTACTATAATTTAAGTCACGATTATCTGCGGGAATACGATAATAATTTTCCATATCTATAGCTTTTACCATTTCTTCCTTCGTAAGAAGTGTTTCATAAAGTTTTTCACCATGGCGAGTACCTATAATTTTGACTTCATGCTCTGGTTTTTTCAACATATTTTTTAAAGTTGTTGTTAGAAGTTCAACAGTAGCAGCTGGTGCTTTTTGAACAAATATATCTCCATTTTTGCCATTGTTAAATGCAAACATTACCAAGTCAACAGCCTGATCTAAACTCATCATAAACCTTGTCATAGCAGGATCTGTAATGGTGATAGTCTTACCTTCTCGTATTTGTTCTATAAAAAGAGGTATGACAGAACCACGACTTGCCATAACATTACCGTAGCGTGTACAGGCTATCATCGTTTCATTATCATCAAGGTTACGACTTTTTGCAACTGCAACTCTCTCCATCATAGCCTTACTTACACCCATAGCGTTT
>JALUBM010000007.1:1468-11088 GCA_027044845.1 Sulfurimonas sp. | reverse complement strand
GTAAGATTATTTTTACAATTTACATCATTCACTACAGCACTAATAATATGGTATATATATGACTATTTTATAGCAGGAGCCACTTTACTAATATTCTTTGTTGTTATGGGAATTATAAGAGCAAAAATGAGAAATAGCGTTATACCACCCACGCAAAGGGAATACCATTACAATGATGATGGCATAGCAAAATGGTTTACAGCAAAAGAGTTATGCAACGATAATTTTAAAGCATCGAACGAATTACAATTGCATAATGAAGAACAAATAAATTCAGAAAAAAGATAAGTAAAGAAGAACCTCGAGAAATAATATTTTGCATTTTTGTACGCTCTTTTCCATTTGTACGAAATGCAATATAAAAATGAATAATAGTCGCCACTACAATAATTGCAACGATAAAAAGTTTTTTTCTTAATGTTTGCACAATAATATTGTCTGAATTAGTAAGAAGCATATGATATAAACCATCATTAACAATCATAACAATTCCACTTAACAATAATGTACCTAATGCAACCAATTCAAAATAACCAAATATTGGTCCGATATGAGGATAAACCTGTCTTTGTTTCTCTTTGTCTCTAAGTGTTATACCTAAAACAAACATAAATATAGAGCCACCTATCCAAGCGATAGCAGCAATTAAATGAACATGTATAAATAAACCCAAATAAAATCCTTTAAATGAATTTATATAATATTACAACTTATATAATATAATCTTGATATATGACAATATTTTGCAAATTATCACCCCAATCCTTTAAAAACTAAATCCCATCTATTGTTTACAAGTTGTTCCTGTATAGATTTAAAGCTAAACTTTATGAACTAAATCAAATGTTCAATCTTAAATTTTATCATGTCTCTTATTGCTACTGTTTTTCTTACCATAATTAAACTCCTCAATATTAGTAATACTTAATTCGTACTATAACAATCTAAGAGTTTGTTTAAATTTATACCTTTTCCCAAAAAGTACCTTGGGGGGTATCCATAAGAGTAACATTCAATGATAAGATTTCATCTCGAATTTTATCGGACAACTCAAAGTTTTTCTCTTTTTTCGCTGTATTTCTCTGTGCAATAAGTGCAGTAATTCTTTCTTTTGTGACCTCATCTATGCCGAACTGAAAATACTCAAAAGCATTTTTTACACCAAAACCTAAAATTTCTTTTATAAAGCTTAGGTTTGCTAATGTTTTACGTTTAAATTGTTTATGTTTTCCTGCTGTGTCAAGTGTTTCATTGGCATTGCTTATCATTTCATCTATAAGTGCAAGTGTTGCGGAAATATTCATATCATCATTTAACGTTTCTAAAAGCTCTTTTTTAAATGCTGTATCATCATTACATGAAACAAGTCCAAAAAGGCGTTTTTTAAGTCTGTAAAGTTTGTCAAGACGTTTTTTTGATGATTCCAAATCTTGTGTATTAAAATTAAAATTACTTTTATAATGTGTACTTAAAAGATAAAAACGAAGAACTTCACCGTCATATTCTTTAAGAGCATCTTTGAGAAAAAAACTATTACCTAAAGATTTACTCATCTTCTCACCCTCAATGGTAACAAAACCATTATGCATCCAATAATTTGCCAAAGCGTGATTTGTACCACAGCGTGTTTGTGCTGCTTCATTTTCATGGTGAGGAAAGAGCAAATCTGCTCCACCTCCGTGAATATCTATAGCAAAAGGAGTGTCAGAATATGCTAAATGTTTTTCTATCATCGCTGAACACTCCAAATGCCAACCAGGACGACCCTTACCAAACGGGCTACTAAATGTAACACTCTCATCGTTGACGCTTTTCCAAAGTGCAAAATCGGCAAGGTTCTTTTTCTCTGCCGAGTTGGCGACTCTTTCTTGTCTATCTTCTTCATTTTGTTTGCGGTGTGAAAGGCTCAAATACTTGCTATCACTTGTTGTATCAAAATAGACATCACCATCACTTATTTGGTAAGCATGTCCTTTGTCTATGAGTTTTTGTATCAAATCAAACATCGCTTCAAGACTTTGGGTCGCTTTTGGCTCAATTGTCGGTCTTTTTACGCCGATAGTTTCCATCTCAGCATGAAAAGCTTCTGTATAAAAATCTGTAATCTCTTTTATCTCTTTTTTTTGCTCTATCGCTTTTTTAATGATTTTGTCATCTATATCGGTAATGTTTCTGGCATAGGTGACTTCATAGCCATTTGCCTCTAAAATACGTATAAGTAAATCAAATACAAGGGCAGATTTTGCATGTCCCAAGTGAGCATCATCATAAACAGTAGGACCACAAACATAGAGTGAAACTTTTCCCTCTTTTAGAGGAGTGAATTTGCGTTTTATTTTTTGTACAGAATCAAATATATGCACGAAGATATTCCTTTAAAATCAATAATAGCAGAATCAGTACAATCGAACTGAGTACCAGATAAATGAGATTTTTTGAGCGAAGTATAGCAAAAAAGTTTTTTATTCCAAATACTTTGAGAGTAAAAAAGAAACTAACAAAACCTCCAATACTACTTGCCAAGGCTAAACCAGCCACACCAAAAGGTGAAATAAATGCCAATGCAAAACTAATGTAGGTTAGAAGGGACATTGTAGCGATTTTTGCTGCTTTTGCCTGCATCTCTTTTGCATAGAGCCATAATACAAAAAGTTTTTGTATGCCAAAAGGCAAAAGACCGAGCATATACATTTGTAGTACAGCACTTGTCTTTACTGTATCGGCTGCATCAAACGCCCCTCTTTGAAATAACAACCAGATGATTTCATGTGAAAGTATAATACCGCCGATGGTACTGCCTGTGAGTAAAAAAGCTAAAAACCAAAAAGCTTTTTGTAGATTTGCTAATGCTTTTGTTTCATCATTATTTTTTAAATAACGAGCAATTCTTGGAAATAAAGCTATAGAAGTGGCAATAGCAAAAAGAGCCAAAGGAAGCTGGAAAATTCTGTTGGCATAATAAAGATAAGAGATAGAACCTGTTGCTAAAAAAGAAGCTAAAAAAGTGTCTAAGAAGGCAGAAACTTGTGCTGTGGAATTTCCCCAGACTGCTGGAAAAAAATTTGTACGAAATTTTTTTGTTTCTTCTTTTATTGATTTCGATTTTACATGTAAGTATTTAAAACCACCAAAAAGGAGCTTTGCAAGTCCAAGCTTATATATTGCAAAAAGATGGACACAAAGCTGGAGTACACCCCCAATAACAACTCCAAAACTAAGATAATAAACAATCTGATTTTCTGTTTTATCATGAGAAAAATACAAAGCGACAATAAGAGATAAATTAAGTAAAGCAGTTGAGAAAGCAGAGGTAGCAAAATGGTGCCTGTACTGGAGCATGGCACTTAAAAATGTGACACTGAAAATAAGTGGTAAATACCAAAAATTTATAGCTACAAAGGAAGAAGCAAGTGTAATGGTATGTGAATCAAAACCTGTAGCAATAGCTTTTGTAAAGAGTTGCGGTACTAAATTTACAAGTAAAGAAATAAGAAGTATGATAGAAAAAAATACAAAAAATATATGCACTGAAAAAACAGCTTTATGTCTGCTTCTTGCAAAAGAAGGAATAAAAACCTGTGTAAAAGCACCTTCTGCAAAAATTCTGCGAAAAAGATTTGGTAGTTTAAAAGCAATAAAAAATATATCGCTATATATACTTGCTCCAAGTGCTGATGCGGTCAAAAGGTCTCTGAAAAATCCCAGTACACGAGAAAATAAAATTCCAAAACTATTGGTAAATATTGCTTTAAACATAGGCTTCTTTATTGATATAATATAAATTTTACATGATTTTAACAAATATTTGGTTAAAATTTCTAATTATTAAAATTTAAAATAAAGTATGGTAATACAATTATGGCATTATTTGATTCACGTAAAAATAAAAAACAAGAAATAGCAAGAAAAGTTCGTCCTACGGTTATAAGAACACAAAATGTTGCTAAAGAAATCTTTAACATGGCAAAGTCTTATGAAATAAAGCCAGAACTCCTTGATTTTAATATACTTGATATTCTAACATATACGAGAATAAAAAGTGAAAAAGAAGAAGGCGAATGGGAAGAAGTTTCACCAGAAGCATTACGCGAAATTGATGATGAAACAACTTATCTTAATCCTAATTTTCAAATTAAACAGACCTATGAAATAGAAGTTTTTTCAAAACGTCTTCAAGAAAAAGAACTGCATAAAGAAATTTTAACAGCTGTTGGTGCCAATGCAACAAAATGTAAAGTTTATTTGAGTATTAGGACAGGATCCATTGCTGATTATATTCCGAAATTTGAAAATGACTTTTTAGATCTAATAAATAAGAAAAAAATTCGAGCGGGAATTCTTGTCCATATTTTTGATGAAATGTTGCCAGATGTTATTTCAAAAATTTCTGCACGTGTTCGTGTGGCACAGCATTTGGAATTTAAAAAAACTGAAACACATTTAATAGCAGAAGGGTTTGAACCAACACCTACTAGAAATGATGATTTAATTTTACATTTTGAAGAAAAAAAAGAGTTAGATGAAAATGAAAAAGTGGATTATGCTTTGCGTGGATTTATTCAAAGCGTCAAAAAAGATGAACTTCTTATAGAATACATTAAACCTAAACTTGGAAGACCAGGTAGAAACTGTCGTGGTGAATACATGAAACCTGCTGAACCTGCAATAAGGCATGAACCAAAATTTCAATTAGATAATACAATTCGGATGACTGAAGATGAAAAATCAATAAAATATTTTGCAAATGAAAATGGTTATATTGCTTTTGAAAAAGGCATGTACCTTATTAAAAATGAAATGGATGTTGGAGAAATTAGCTTTAAAACAACAGGCTCTATACAAAGCGGTGTAGATTCTAATGTTGATATGTCAGTAAAAGAGGCAGATGCTGTAAAAGATGCTGTAGGTACGGGAATGGTCGTTGAAGTTACAAAAATAAAAGTTGAAGGAAATGTAGGTTCAAATGCCAAAGTACTTGCTAAAGAAGCTGTCATAAATGGACAGACGCACAGAACAGCTACTATTCAAGCAGATGATTTGGAAATAAATGTGCATAAAGGCAAAGCATACGGAAAAAATATCCAAATAAATAGGCTAGAGCATGGAGAAATAGAGGGTGAAAAAGTAAAGGTAGAACAAGCTTTAGGTGGTATAATTCGGGGCAAAGAAATAGATATAGAGATTTGTGCTTCGCATGTAAAAGCAACTGCATCCAAACGCATTGAAATTCAAAAGCTTCAAGGCAGTGAAAATATTTTTACAATAGACCCCTTGCTAAAAAAGAATGCAAAAAAAGATTTAGATGCAAATAAAGTAAAGATACAAAAACTAGAGTTAAAACTAAAAGAACTCAAAGTAGAATTGGAAAAGCAGACACGATTAGTGAAAGAAGCAGCACCCGCTTTTTTAGAAATTAAAAAAAGATTAATGTTTTATAATAAAAATGGTGTAAAAATGCCTGCATCATTTGTAAAAAAATATAAACAGTTCCAATCAATGCAAGATAATTTAAAAAATTTAAAAACGAATTATGGAGTACAACAAGATCAACTTAATCTTTTAACAACAAGAACGTCGTCTTTTCAAGATAATATTTTAGATGCAAGAATTATAAACAGAGATAAATGGATAGGGTATAATGAGATTAAATTTAAATTGGTTGATCCTCCTGCTGAATTAGTTTATAGACCAGAAAAAGGTTCACTTGAGCATGTATTTGGATTGGTACAGATAGAAGAAGGCGAGTATATGATTCGTCCTATGAGTGAAGACAAATAAGGAATATATAGAATATGATAGTAGGCTTACACGGAAAAGTTCAATACAAAGAACCAACATATATGCATGTAAACGTTGCAGGCATTGTCTATGAAGTTTTTATCTCCCTGCATACATTTTCAGCATTGCCTAAAGACGATGTTTCACTCTTTACGACACAAATAATCCGTGAAGACGCACAGCTTCTTTTTGGCTTTTTGGATATGTCGGAAAAAAAGATGTTCTCCCGTCTAATTAAGATTAGCGGTGTTGGTCCTAAAGTTGCTATGGCAATATGCTCGACATATACGCCTTCTCAGTTTGCAACTGTGATAAATAACAAAGATCTTAACGGTGTAAAAAAGGTACCAGGTATCGGTCCTAAAAGTGCAGGTCGGATTTTAGTAGAGCTTAATGGTTTTGATGTTGAACTATTAGGTGATAATTCTACACCACAAGCTTCCGCAGCATTTAATGAAGCAAGTGAGGCATTACAATCTTTAGGCTTTAAAAAAGACAAAATTTCAAAAGCACTTAGTGAATGTGAAGGTGACGATACCGCTTCACTTGTAAAAGGTGCTTTGAAACTATTACAAACAATTTAAAGGAAAATTATATTGAAATTAACAATTTTATTCGGCGGTGCCAGTTTTGAGCATGAAATCAGTATAGTAAGTGCAATCACTTTAAAGGAAAAATTAGCAAATTTTGATTTAACATTTATATTTTGTGATGGTGACCATACGTTTTATCTGATAAAATCTTCAAAAATGAAAGCTATAACATTTTCTAAGGGCGAACATAAAAAGATGCCTATTCTAACACTTGAACAAGGTGCTTTTATACAAAAAAGCATGTTCTCTAAAAATGAATACAACAGCGTCGTTCTTAATCTTATTCATGGAGCTGACGGAGAAGATGGAACTATCGCTGCACTTTTAGACTTTTACTCTATAAAGTACATTGGTCCTAGAATAGATGCCTGTACATTTTCATATGATAAGCGTTATACAAAATATCTTTGTGAAGCAATCGGTGTAAAGAGTGTGAAATATGAAGTAATACATAAAAATGAACACTGTAATATTCAAACGCCATATCCTATTATTATAAAGCCTTCTTCTTTGGGTAGTTCTATCGGCGTGAGTATAGTAAAAGATGAAAGTGAACTTGATTATGCATTGGATGTTGCTTTTGAATTTGATAGTACTGTTATAGTGGAACCCTTTTTAGAAGGTGTCAAAGAGTATAATTTAGCAGGATATTATGCAAATAAAACCATGCATTTTTCAATCATTGAAGAACCGCAAAAAGAAGAGTTTTTGGATTTTGAAAAAAAATATATGGATTTTTCAAGAAGTGAGCAGGTAAATGAAGCAAAAGTGAGCAAAGAACTGACACTGCGTTTACAAACTAATTTTGAAAAAGTCTATCGTAATCTTTTTGAAGGAGCGTTGATACGTTGTGATTTCTTTGTATTTCATAATGAAGTGTTGCTTAATGAAATAAATCCCATACCAGGTTCTATGGCAAACTATTTATTTGAAGATTTTGAAGAATCTCTTGAAGCACTTGCCGCATCTCTGCCACATTCCAAACGCCCCAAAGTAACTTATGAGTACATTCATTCTATTTCTCAGGCAAAAGGGAAATAAATGGCAATTAAGTCTATTCAGTTTAATCAACATACATTTGATATAAGTTATGAAATTGTAAACCCAAATGCAAAAGTTGATTTGATTGTTTTGCACGGTTGGGGGAGCAATAAAACCTTGATGAAACAGACTTTTTCTCCTTATATGGATACTTTTCGTCATATTTATATAGACCTGCCAGGTTTTGGAAACTCTACATGTAACACTGCACTAACTACTGCTGATGTTGCAAAAATAGTAGCATTGTTAATCATTCATGTAAACGCTTCAAAAGATATTGTACTTGGACACTCTTTTGGTGGCAAAGTCGCTTTACTACTTGAACCAAAAGTCTTAGTCTTAGTCGCTAGTGCTGGGATATATACACCAAAATCTTTAAAGGTACAAGCAAAAATAGCAGCTTTTAAAGTTTTAAAACCTTTTGGTTTTTCTAAACTTCGTTCACTTTTTGTCGCTGATGATGCAAAAGAATTAAGCGAATATATGTACCAAACTTTTAAAAATGTAATCAATGAAGATTTTAGCAATAAATTTTCAAGATTTGATGAAAAAGCACTCTTGTTTTGGGGGAAAGATGATACGGCTACACCATTAGAGAGTGCAAAAAAAATACAACAACTCATTTCTAATTCACAACTAGAAGTATATGAGGGTGATCATTATTTTTTTATGAAAAATGCACAAGATATATCCACAAAAATACAAACTACTTTTTTAAAAATATCAGGACACTAAATGCAAGAATATGAAACATTAATCGCTTTTGTGACAAATGTACTTTTTGTTACACTACTAGGCTGGTACTTGATTACAAATTTACAATGGTATGATTATAAATTAGAGAGAGTAATTTTCAGACATCATAAATCACACTGGCATATTTTATATTTTATTATCCCTTTTATCGCTTACTACACAACAGGTAAGTTTTTTGTTATATTTTTTATTTTTGCATTTTTACCAGGGATTATTATTTGGTATAAAAAACTTGATAAAAAGTTAATCTTAACATGGAGAGTGAAGCGTTTTTTAATTCTTTTACTCTCTTTGACACTTTTTCAAGATATTTTATGCACACTCAAGCATGGATGTGCTGCTTATGGCGTATTTCTCCCTTTGGCACTTGCTTACATCGGCAGTTATATTATAGAAAAATTTCTTTTTAAAGTTTATATGAAAGAGGCAAAGAAAAAGTTCCGTTCTATGAAAGATTTAGAGATTATTTGTATTACAGGCAGTTATGGTAAAACAAGCATTAAAAACTTTACGACACAAATTCTTTCACATAGATTCAACACTTATGCAACGCCAAGAAGTGTTAATACCTTAGGTGGAATTGTTGCTGATATTAATAACAATCTGCCAAAAAATACACAAATATATGTTTGTGAAGCAGGTGCAAGACAAAGTGGAGATATCTATGAAATTACAACTTTTTTAGAACCACAAACAGTTGTTGTAGGACGCGTGGGTGAAGCACACATAGAGTATTTTCAATCTTTGAAAAATATTATTGCAACTAAACTTGAAATTATGCAATCCCCGAGATTAAAACAGGCATTTATTCATACCTCTGTAACAGATGAGCCACATGAAAAGGTAATATTTTTCGGAAATGAGATAAAAAATATTAATGCCTCTCTCAATGGAACAGATTTTGAACTTGAACTTAGTGGAAAAACTATACAACTACATACAAATATTTTAGGTGCATTTCAAGCAATGAATATCGCCGTAGCGGTAAAGATTGCCAAAAGTTTCGGGTTCAGTGATGAAGAAATTATAGACACGGTAAAAAATCTAGAACCCGTAGAACACAGACTGCAACTTATAAAAGCTGGTGGAAAAATTATTTTAGATGACGGTTATAACGGTAATATTGACGGAATGCTTGAGGGCATACGATTATGTTCTTTACATGAAGGCAGAAAAGTTATAGTGACACCAGGACTTGTTGAGAGTAGCAATGAATTGAACTTAAGATTAATTGAGACAATAAACAAAATATTTGATATTATAATTGTAACAGGTTCTTTAAATGCAGAACTTTTTGATAAGCACTTACATGTAAAAAATAAAATAATGCTCAAAGACAAATCGGCGATGCTGGATGTCTTAGCAAATCAAACAAAATCAGGTGACATCATTCTTTTTGCAAATGATGCACCAAATTTCATATAAGAGTTTTTCATGTTACATTTAGTTGAT
>JALUBM010000007.1:0-1458 GCA_027044845.1 Sulfurimonas sp. | reverse complement strand
TATAATATTATGAAATATATTGCTTATTTGACAGCTGCAATTCTTGCATTACTTGTTGTTTTAGTCGTTTTTGATGCAACGAGCCGCTACCTTTTTTCGCATGGTTCAACAGCATTACAAGAGCTTGAATGGCATTTTTTTGATGTTGTCATTCTCCTCAGTATTGCTTTTACACTGCGTCATAATGCCCATGTTCGTGTTGATATTTTTTATGACAAATTTTCTCCTAAAACAAAAGCACTTATAAATATTCTCTCAGCACTCTTTTTTGTACTGCCACTCTCTTTTTTAATTATTTATATAGGTATTGGTTTTGTAGAGATGAGCTTTGTACAACATGAAGCATCTTCTGATCCAGGTGGTTTAAAATATCGCTGGATAGTGAAATCTCTTATGCCTTTAGCGTTTATACTTTTATCGATTCAGGCACTCAAAGAACTTGTTACTGACATCAAAAGATGGAAGTCTCTATGATTGCACTTGTAATGTTTGGAGTTGCGTTGGTTTTACTGCTCTTTGGTATTCCCGTTGCCTTTGCTTTTGGCGGTGTGGCAATGTTATTTGCTTTTTTTATTCCCTCTTTAGGCTTTGATGTTTTTAACATTCTTCCATTTAGAATTTACGGTATTATGAGCAATACAACGCTAATGGCTGTACCCCTTTTTATTATGATGGGCTTAATTCTTGAAAAATCAGGCATGGCAGAAAAACTGCTTATTTCGATGAGTTCACTTTTTAAAAGTGTTCGTGGTGGTTTGGGTGTGAGCGTCGTGCTTGTTGGTGCCATATTGGCGGCTTCAACGGGCATTGTTTCGGCTTCTGTGGTGATGATGAGTGTCATTGCATTGCCATTAATGCTAAATGCTGGTTATAACAAAGGATTGGCTTCAGGAACTATTGCTGCAAGTGGAACACTCGGACAAATTATACCACCTTCTATTATTTTGATTGTCTTGGGCGATGTAATGAGTGTAAGTGTAGGTGATCTATTTATGGGTGCGATATTGCCAGGGCTTATGCTTGTTTCACTCTATATCACTTATATTCTCATTCGAGCTTACCTAAAAAAAGAAGATGCCCCTGCACTCATTTGTGATGAAAAGATGAGTCTGCTAGATATTCTTTCTGCCATTATTCCACCACTTTTACTTATGTTAACAGTTTTAGGAAGTATATTTGCTGGTATTGCTTCACCTACAGAATCAGCTGCTTTTGGAGTGCTTGGCGGTGTGATTTTATCAGCATATAACAAAACACTCAATTTTGAGATAATAAAATATGCACTTTTTGAAACGATGAAACTCAGCGGTATGATTTTTATGATTTTAATTGGTGCTACCGCATTTAGTCTTGTTTTTAATGAACTCGGTGGTACTGATTTAATTTTGGATTTTTTTTCACAAGATATTGGAAATGTATGGGTATTTATAGGACTTGCCATGTTAAGTATTTTTATAC
>JALUBM010000006.1 GCA_027044845.1 Sulfurimonas sp. | reverse complement strand
ACTTAATAATACAAAAACAGTATAACATTCTAATCTTCCTATAATCATAGCCACTGATAAGAAAAATTTATCAAAATCTGAGAAAAAAGAAAAGTTATCGGCAGGTCCAACTAATGAAAATCCCGGCCCTACATTGCCAACAATTGCAAAAGCACCTGAAATAGCACTCATTGCATCATATCCACGTGCATAAATATAAATCGTCACTACTGCTACAGTTATCATAAAAAGAATGAAAAAACCAAATGTAGAAGAGAGGATTCGTTCTCTTTGCTTCATACCGTCAATAAAAACAGAAATAATCATATTTGGATGCAATATTCTTTTTAATTCAGAAGAAAGTGTTTTAAAAATAATAATATGACGAATTATTTTAATACCACCTGCCGTTGAACCTGCATTTCCACCCATTAAAAGACCTACAAATATAATAGCAATCGCCAAATGCGACCATGAACCATAATCAATGGTTGCAAAACCTGTCGTTGTCATAACAGATGCTATGGTAAATGATGCATTTTTAAAAGCCTCATAAAAAGAGTCTCCACTTATATCTACATGTACAATACTCAAAAGCAGACTCAAGAGTAAAAAAATTATAAAATACCATTGCACTTCTTCTGTTTTATAACCACTCACATCTTTATAATAAAGTTTTAAGTGTGCTAAAAAGTTAATACCAGCAAGTAGCATAAAAATTGTTGTTGTCCAAATAATTCCATCATTTGTAAAGTAGCCAAGAGAGTTATTCTTTGTTGAAAATCCACCGGTAGATATTGTCGAAAAAGCGTGATTAATCGCATCAAACCAGCTCATACCAAAAAATTTTAAAAGAAGCATATCAACAAGTGTCAAGATACAATACACTACCCATAAGCTTAAAGCTGTATCTTTGATTTTTGGTGTAAGTTTTTCAAGCTGGATACCTGTCGCTTCAGCTTTAAAAAGAGACAAGCTTCCTGTAGGGTTTATCATAGATAAAAGCCCAACTCCAAGAACAATAACACCAAGCCCACCAAGCCAATGCATCAAACTTCTGTGAAAAAGTATCAAATGTGGCAAAGATTCCACATTTGTATATACGGTTGCTCCTGTGGTTGTAAATCCACTGATAGCTTCAAAAAAAGAAGAAGCAAAAGATATATTTGTATAAATAAAGAGCGGTATGGCTCCGGCAATTCCAAGCAATATCCACAACAGATTTACAACCAAAATACTCTCTTTTATTTTTAAATCGAGTTCATGATTTTTAAGCCAAAGCCATATAGCAAAATTTATAATAAAAAACAAGCCGTCATAAAGCAGAAATTTTCCATACTGTTCATGATATATAATGCCAACAAGCACATCAAATAAAAAAAGAACAGAAACAGTTATACCGATAAGTGAAAGTATTTTCAGTATATTTTTATAATTCATAAATCCACTGTTTCACTTTAGCACTCTCTTTGACTGAGGAGAATGTTACAATTAAATCATTCTCTTGCAACGCCACTTTTTCTTCAAGTGGGTACATCAAATTATCCCGTATATAAAAGAGCGTTGATTCTTTTAATTGCAATGGTTTCATATGCTTTCCAATAAGCTTGGATGAAGGAAAAATCTTACGCGTAAGAACAACAGCTTTCACTCCACAAAAACTTTTTTGAAGGACAACACCTGTAGAACTAATTTCTTCCATTATAGTATTGTAAGCACTCATTTTTGGACCTCTTACGACAATAATGCCTAAAGAATGCATTAAATTATAATATTCCATTTCATTATTTATAGCAACAACTTTTTTAATGCCACTCTCTTTTGCTTCAAGACATTTTATAATGTTATATTCATCATTGTTTGTAGCCGCTATAAAAATATCGGCACTTTCTAATCCCTCGTCTTTAAAAATATCGTGAGAACCATATTTGTAATTGATGATAGAAACACGACCTTCAAGTGCTTCATCTGCACTTTCGCAAAGTTGTAAATCTTTTTCTACCAATTTAACATCTTTATCAATTGCGACAAGCTCTTTTGCTATAGAAACACCTAATTCATCTCCGCCAAATACAACACATTTTTGAATTTCCTGATTATTATCAAGTTCAAGCTTTTTCGCAACTTTGCTAATGTCATTTTCATCACCAAAGAAATAAACCAAATCGTTTGGCAAAATTTCTGTATCTTCATTAGGAGTAAAAAATATTTTTTTACGCTCAATACCAACAATTTTAAAAGTATTTGAATGTACGGTTTGAGGAACTGTCCGGCTTGAAACCATAATGGAGATAAGTTTAAACGGTGTATATTTAAAAAATTTTACATTATTTGCTTTTGGGTATTTTAGTAATGATGATACTGCCAAAGAAACAAGTTTAATAGGAAAAATAACCTTATCAATAGAAAGTTTTTTTTGAATAATATCTTCTTTAAAAAAATATTTTTGAAGCCTCACAAATTTTCTTTGTACATGTAAAGCAACATCTGCCATCATTGTAGCTATAAGG
>JALUBM010000005.1 GCA_027044845.1 Sulfurimonas sp. | reverse complement strand
AAAAAGTACCATATTGGCGCACACAAAAGATAGAAATTTATGGGGAAAAAAGTTATTATATCAACTTTTCGATGAACTTCAACAAAAAAAGAGCAGAAAGCCAAATAGTGAGACAAAAACAATATTAAAAGAGTGTAGAAAGAGAGTAGAAAAAAGACCAAATATACAAAAAAGAAGACAAAAAAATAAACTATCTCAAAAAAAAGAAGCGAAATAAATATGAATTCAAAAATAATAAAAATTTTCGCAATGACTGCCTTATTATTGTCTGGAGAATCATTATTTGCCTGTTGTGGATGTGTAATTGTAACAGCCTCAATGAAAGCATTGGTTGGGGGAACAGAAGGAGCAATAAAAGAAGCAGATACAGCGCTTGGAGTGTATTTTAAACAGCAGGTGGTAGCAGAAAATGAGAGGTATTTAAAATCTCTTAAAAATACAAAAAAAGTTGTTGAGGACTCAACAAAGCTCAACAAAGGAATGTTTTTAGAGTATGATAAAATTAATTTTGCCATACGAAAAGAAGCCTTATTAAATTCAGCAAAAAAGGATTAGAAAGTGAAAATAAAAAAAAAGATAATAGTATTAGGAGCTATTGTGACGGCAACGATTGTTATGGCACAAGAAGAACCAAAACAATATAACACAGAACATATTGAGCAGTTTGAATACAAAAGAGGATTAAAGGCAGGATTAGAGCAAGGATATAAAAAAGGATATAAAGATGCTCTTGAATTTGCAAAACGACAGTTGCGATTATATTCAAAGACAATAAAGGCGTATGAAGCAGGAAAATACCTAAAACAATATGATAAAAAAATATCTGACCCTGCTGTTTATCAAGAAAATCAAGGTGGTTCAGTGAGAGTGATTGTGAGAGGTTGCAGAATAGTTAAACCTTTAACACCAGACGACATTATTGAGTTACCAATGTATCCTGTTGATGCAAATGGCGTAGCTAAGTTTAATTTTTACAATGTTGATGGCACAAGTAACAAAAATATTTTTGATAATGGAACTTTTACAGATAGTTCAGATATTGTAGCGAGAGATGGAAACGGATTCTACGCATCAAGACCACTAGACCCATACACGAATAATGCCTCATATATTTTCTTGAGAAATACAGCATCAACCAGAAATCAATTGTCTTTGCTTAATAGAGAATACACCGTAGAGGACAACAAGATAAAAGTTGTATTTCGGAACCAAGAGGATAGAAATAACTTCATGAAGCGAATGTCAAGATAAAAACATGAGTAAAGAAGAAGAAAAAAAGACCGCAAGAGATTACACAAATCATAAGCTAATGACGTTTTGGCTAACAATAGTTATTATGCTTGTGTTGTCAGTAGGTCTCGTTGATTTTGTGCTAAATGGAAAAGGGAAATATGGTGCTTTTTTTTATGTAAATCCATTTTCTAAAGATAGCTTTTCTCAACATTATTTTAAAACATACTACTGGTTCCCTGCAATAGCTTTGTTTGTTACTTTTATCATGCGCGTTTTCTTTTTTGGGAATACAAAAAGAAAATATATCAAAGCGTTAGAAAACACAAAACGAAAATTATTAATGATTCTCCCTTTTTATATTGATGGAAAAGACAGTAGAAATAATTACATTCGATTTGGTATGCAAACATCTTTTAAGCATGGATTCCTAGAGAGGAAGATACAGCAAGGACACTACCTTGAGAAAGTAAAGCATTTGCATATTTTTACAGGGAAAATGTCGCCAGACTATATACTTTGTTTAAGAAGTGATTATATTCCAAACGCATTTCTCTCAAGAGAAAGATATGTCGAAATGTTTAAGATTATAGAAGGATATGTAAAAAAAAATATTGATACAGTACAAAATATACCGCTCAAAAACTATTCAGCACTTGGGAGCAACCAAGCGTATTTAACAGAGGACAGTATTAAAACATTCATAAAAATACATGTTCCAGAACAAAAAGTAAAAGCTTTTAAATATGGAAAAAATGAAGCCAAAGGAAGGTTTGATGGTCTATTATCTAACTTAAAACAAAAACCAAAAAGTTCACATAGGAAGTACAAAAAGAAATTTTTAGAAATGCTCACAAACGGAGACCTGCAAAAATACAACAACCATGTAAGAAAAATGGTAATATTATCTCCTTTAGCGATTAAAGAATATATTGAAATGACAGAGAAAGAAGCTGTTAGATTTTTAACAAGGCACAAAAAGCTGAGAACATCCACAATTACAAAACTAAATGAATATGGAAAAGTTGATGAAAAGTATTTTATAGAAATAGTTAAATTTGTAACATTTTATAAAACAATAAACTATTTTTTAGGGCTACCTTCTGGAATTGTAACAGCAAGAATTGAAGATTATACTATATCCAGAATTATTGATGACATAGAGTTGTTTGAGAAAAGCACAACGATTAGGCAGATTAAGCCATATATTAATGATAAAAAAGGAAAATATAATGATACTATTGCAAGAGCATATATGATATTTCATCATGAACTTATGAATAATTCTCAAAATAGTGACATAATCAAAAAGTTTGAGTCGAAGTTTGATGCACTCAAAGATATGATAGATAATGATGCAGTAAAATTTTCCTTTCCTGAGTTTGAAGGAACAGAAGAAGACAAACAGCAATATATAGAATCCCACAAACTAGAAGATGGCTGGGTGTATAAACCAATTAAAGAAGAGAGTGAGATTTAGCAATGGCAATTATTAAGGTTAAAAAGCAAAAAAACGCAATAATTGTTGACAACTTCTATGATGTAAAAAGAAATAGCACTAATTTTTTTACTAGAATTAATTTTATAACAATAGCAATGTTTGTAGCATCAATATTTAGTCCTGTGTTATGGATATTTTTTTTCATGTTAATATTTTATCTCTTTAACATACAAATGTGGGAAAAATATTTTAAAAGAAGAGAAGCTGTTTCGTATTATCTCGAAGAGTTTTCGTGTGTTTCAGCAGACAATGGAATAAATGTGGTCTCTAATTTTGGATACACAATAGATAAAGAAGAAGAGTGGGATACACATTCGGAAAAACTAAAAGATTATGACCTACCAGAAGATGCAAAACAAGACGAGGTTGAAGTTTATGCCGAAACGCTTGCAAAAGAGGTTCAAAAAGTAAGAAAAAGCCAAAAATATAGAGAATTTGGTGTTGGAAAAGACATTATGACAAGGCATCTGGTCTTCATTGGAACTACGGGTTCTGGAAAAACTGAGACTTTGATGTCGTGGTTAAATGACATCCTAAAAGTCGAAAATTCTGGCGGTTGCATTATGATAGATGGAAAAGCTGGAACAGACATGCACGCTAAAATTTCATCACTAATTGAAGTTCACAATAGACATACGAGCTCATACACGATGTCGTTTTTAAAATCTGATAAAATGGCAACAACAAATACATACAATTCAATACTTTCAATGTCTCCATATAAAGGTGTATCGTTTATGGGCTCGCTTTTGGGTTCAAGTGAAGGCGGTAATGCGGATTATTTTAAGAACAGAGGTATTGCAATGTTAACTTTACCTCTCTCTGCGCTAAGAATAAGAAGTGAATTTTACAATGAGCCTTTTTCGCTTGCCGTTTTGCAAGCAAGCACCTCAACAATAAATATATCAATTTTATTTTTCTTGTTTTATGGAATGATTAGAGAACAGAATGACATAATCAAAGAAAAGTTGGAAAATGGAAATGATAAAAATCTTACTAGAATTTGGCAAGATGCAAAAGATAAATCAACGCCAATTAATCAAGATATGGAATACTATGAGAAGTTACTCAACTATGTGACTCAATATAAGCCATCAGCAAAACAAGATATAGAAGAAATAATAGGGTACGAGTTTAAATTATTCTTTACTGCCTTTACACTTACGTTTCAAATGTCTCGCTTATATATGGCTGAAATTTCTCCAGAATGGGGGACAATGGCAAATGCCGTTGCAGAAGTAATGTATGCTTATGCAAAAGAGAATCAAAGAAGAAATTTTGGTGTAAATTTTCCAAAGCCTGTTTCTCTTGAAGATATAAGACGATGGATAAAAAATATATCAGACGAAGGTGTAATAAGAGAGACTGCGAAAGGTAAACTATTTACAGGAAAAAAAACAGATATAGAACAAGCTAAAAATGGACTTGGAGTAACAGAAGGAAGCAACGCACCAAGCCTAGCAAATCTTCCCGAACAGTCAAAAGTGCAACATGGGTATTCACAACAGCAATGGACTACATTATTTCAAGCGTTTGGGGAATTTCCAAATGTATTTGGGTCTCCATTCCCAGATATAGAAATGCAAGACATCCTCAAAAACAATAAAATTCTCTATGTGCTACTCCCTGCTCTCGAATTAGGAGAAGAAAAAACGAAAGTTCTCGGAAAAATGCTCATAAGAGATATTCAAGAAACAGGCTCGGTTACGCTTGGTGGTGAAAAGCTAAATATCACACCTACACAAGACAACCTATATAAAGATAAGATTACACCTAAGCCATTATCTCTATTGATTGCAGACGAGTATGGATACTATAGAGTAGAAGGGTCTGCAATGTCTGTTATTATGGCACAGTTTCGCTCTCTTAATATGTCTGCAATTTTATCAATGCAAACCATTGTTGATTTAGGAGCAGAAGAAGAAACACAAAGGGCGCTAGGGAACTCTGCTAAATTTATATTAAAATCATATGGAAAAGATGTTAGAGAATATTTAGATACACAGATAGCAGAAGAGGAAATGATTGATACTCATAAGTTTTTAGATGCAAATAAAGAGATTAAAGAGTCGATATCAGAAAATGTGGAAATCAAAAAAGAGAAAAACTTCGACACTTCAATCATCAGTGATTTAATGTATGGATGTGGCGTGTTTGTTTGTAATTCAAAACCCGTAATAGTACAAAGCTATTATTTTGGTGGTGATAAAGTAGAGCCATATATTGCATCTATGGAAAGATATATAATAAATAAGTAAGGCAAAAAAATGAATAATAAAGAAAACGACCAAAATGAAGAAGATTTAGAGGACTTAACGGATAATTTAGGCAATCTGCTTGATTCTGATATTATAGAAAAGCAAATGGCAACAATGGAATATGAAGACATAGAGCAGGAAAAAAATATTCAATCTGAGGTATTTATTGAAGAGCTCCCAGACAATAATAAAAATATTGAAGATTTAATTCCAGAAAAGCGAGAAAAAAAACAAGTCAAAGTAGCAAAAGAAAGTTCTGAGAAAGAAGAACTTCATAGAAATCAATTAATTAAGTCTTACGAGGTAGAAAAAGAATATATATTAGAAAGAGAAGAAGCATATAAAGAAATACATGATAACCTTAGAGACATAGATGATAGTGAAGTGAATGAAGAGACTATGAAGAAGATTGCAATTCAAGCCAAGGAAAATACATTCACAACAACAATAGAACAATTAGCATATGTTATGTCTTCTTCCATAGAAAGAGGTATATTAAATGAGGAGACATTGCAACCCATCACGGCAGACAGCTTGTATATTCAAAAAGAACAACAAGAGTTTTACAAAAGAACAACAATAAAATTGTGTCAATGGAAAGAAAAATTAGAAAATTTACCTCAAGAAATCATAGGGGATGTTTATATTAAAAAACTTTTTGAGGATTTTTCCTTTAAGGTATATAGTCCGAACTTCAACAGTCTTGAAAAAAATCTGTCTGGAAAAGACGGATACTATAATTTTTTAAACACTGTAAAACGCCTTGTAAACAAGGAACAAAGAGAAGTTATTGAAGACTTAATAGTAAACGTAAAAGAAAAAGATGTTGATATGACAATAGAAAGCTTCTTTAGGCTGTGAGAGAATAAGGATAAATCATGAAAATAAAAGAGTATAAAATACGTAGGAATGTTGATTTTAACTTTGCAGAATTATTGTATTTAAAATATTTGGAAAAGCATAAAATTTTAAATACTCATAGAATAACAAAGCAATATAATTTTTTAATATCAAAAGCGACAGCGAGTAGGGCGATAAAACATCTTGAAAAATTAGGAATAATTAAAAGGATTGGTTCATCTAATTATAGAGCAATACACAAAAGAATGGTTGATGCTAAAGACTTGGGCATTATAACAATGCCTATGACATGGAATAAAACATTGCAAGGAGACAAATAAATTGGATAAAATGTTAAAAATTGGATATAATAATATTGCAAAAAAAAGGATTATAAAAATGAAAAAAACGACAGGTATAGCTCTTGGGACTTTTTTACTTTCAAGCCTATGTTTGGCTGTTGAGGTAACACCACAAGATAGAGCAAAAGATATACCAAGCATTACAAACAGCGAACTCGCACAGCTAATGTCAAAGGACTCTTCCCATAAGCTTAAACAAACAACATCATATGAAGATAAACTCATTAAAAATAAAGGAAAAAGATTTGACTATTCACTAGATAGAATACTTCATTCAATCGAAAACAAACATAATAGAAATCTTAGGAATAAAATATTTATTATACTTGCAGACAAAGATGTTGATATTTTTGTAACACAAAAGCAGTATAATACGCTTTTGAAACACACCAGAATTGGCAGTTTTCTTATTGACTTGAATAAGTTTTCAAAAATGAATTTTTCCTCAAAGACAATTAAACAAAGTGGTAAAAGAAAAATTGTCTATATTAAAAGAATTTCCGACAACATTATTGACGAACAGCCTACGCCAAACTTTGTGCTTTTAACAAGGGCAAATAGTTTTTATGCAAATCATAACAATGTAATTAATACATGTAAAGACTTTGAAAGAGCATTTTTATATTTTAAAAAGTATAAAGGAAAATCAAGTGCAGTAAATAATTTTAATTTATCGCCTGTTGAAGTTATGAACCTATATATCAAGTTGGCAAGATGGAATGTGGATTTAAAAACTGTAAATGACGATTTATTGCTTCTTTTCTCGAAAAGAGCACAATACATTAAAAATTTCAATTTTCAATTAGCTTTTAAAGATTTAAAAAATAATCCATCTTTTACGATTGCAACAAAAATAAAACAATCATTATTGAAAGCTAGAGATTACAAGGAAGAAAAAGCAACGCATGAAAAATTTATATATTCAGAACCAATGTATTTGTCTAAAATACTTCAAAAACTTTCAAAAGTTGATAATTCGGATTATTCTATTGACTTAAGTTATAGTCCTGATATAGTTATTCCGTTAAAGATAAATAGAATTGTGACTATGAAAAGCATTTATGATTTACAAACTTACATGGACAGGGCAACGAGATATAAAATAGAAATTATAACAAATAAATATATCAAAAATGCAGATAAAAAAATTGTAGTAATAATGCAAAGAGATGTAAGATATCAGGCGCTACACTTTTTAAATAGTGCAATTCAAGAAGCAAAAAAAGCTGTTAATCCAAATTTCTCAAAACAAGCTTTTATTGATGATATAAAAAAAATTAAAAAGGACTATTAGGCATGAAACTCTTTATTAAAAGTATATTGTTTGTACTGTTATCAACCTTCACATTAGTAATATTAAGTGGATGTTCTGAAAAAAAACCATCTGTAAAAATTCTTAAAAAAATAGAAAGAACAGGTGTGGAAAATTCTGGATTTTGTGTCAAAGGGAATATTGAAACATCTAACCTCATACATCTTTCAAAAATAGCATTTGGCAAAGATTATGAATATGATGGAGGAAAATGCAGAGATTTTATTTTAGAAATAGCAAATAGAAGATGTTTTCACAATATGGAAGAAGTATATAAATATATTAATGGATATACAGATTATTCAATGGAGATAAACACGAGAAACATTAAGGGATTAGAGGTAAATAATCTAACAATTAGAAAAGCTATTGATTATTTAAACAGCAGAGGAAGTAAAAAGAAAATAATCTATTTTGATGATAATCTACCATTAAAAAACAAATATGGGCTTTATCTAAAAACAATTGGAGACCTAAAATCTTATATTTCAGAGACTACACCTTTATACTTCCAACAAATAAGAAATACACAAGAGAAGGTTGTATATGTTTTAAGGTATAAAAAAATAAAAAAGAGACTTGGAGATACAAATAATATTATGACAGACATTAGAGAAGCAGAAGCGTTAACATGTGAAGATAAAAACATGAATCCAGATACAAAAAACAATGTTTTAAATAAGTTAGAAAAAGTAATGAGGGGAGTTAGAAATTATGACGACAGTAAATAGAATAAAAATGCACAAAATAGCTGTTGGAACAGCAATTACAGCTATGTCGATATTTATGTTTGGATGTTCAACAAATAATCTTAGCACGGAAAAAAGCGAAAAAAAAATGGATTTGATAGCAGATTCTTCATTTGAAAAAAGTCTTCCGAATTACAAAGAAAAAAGAATGGAATCATCATATTCTGTCAAAAATGAAACAGTCGCCTCAATGCTGAAAAAATTAAGCGACAAATATGATATTGTTTACATGCTTAAAAATGGAAATCTATATTTAAAGAATAGTAGTTTTAAGGTATCAAATATTAATGATTTAAAAACTTACATAAGTCAAACAACAAATTATAATTTGATTGTTGAAAACCCTTCTTATAGAAAAAATCAAATCGTTAAAATAAGGTTAGAACCAAAAAAGAGTGATGAAAATCCACTTATCGTAAAAGGAAAAACCTCCCTATATAAAGCTCTTGGAAATTTATCTGATAAAAATCTTAATATTACATTCGGGAGTGACGTAAAAGATAAAGATATTGTCTTGTCAATAAAAACAAAGAATACAGGTGAATATATCAACAAGGTATGTACCACAGCTAATGTTTGGTGCGAATACGATGGAAAGAATGTAAAAGTGAATGCAAAGAAACAATTTTATATATCTTCCCCTATCCACGGAAAAATAACATTTTCCCTTGGCGGAGGTTCTTCTGCGGGTAGCTCAGGTAGCTCAGGTAGCTCAGGTAGCTCAGGTGATTCAGGTGATTCAGGTAGCTCAGGCGGTTCAGGCGGTTCAGGCGGTTCAGGTGGCTCAGGCGGTTCAAGCGGTTCAAGCGGACAGTCTGTAAGCTATAATATTAAAAATTTTAGTTTTCAAGAGCTAATTACGCAAATACAAGATATGTTTAAAGTGGATATGTATCCATCAACAAACGGATTTGTGATGTTCAATGGAACGCCAAAAGAGTATAGGCTTATAACTTCATATTTCAATGAAATAAAATCAAGAAAAAAACCTATCCTTGTCAAGTTACAGCTCTTGAGAATAGACTTAAATAATAAATTTAAGTATGGGGTAGATTGGAGCAAGTTAGGAAATACATCTATTGGGAATTTTAAATTATTGGCATCAACAAATATGAGCGCATCTGATTTAAAAGGGGGAATTAAAATAGGAATAACAAAAGGAACAGAAGACCATTCAATTATTACTGCTCTTAATACTTACGGAAATGTGCATATGGTTGATAGATTTTACAATCAAAGTTTGACAGGAAAAATTATTCCTTTTTCAAACTTCAAATTGATTAGATATTTTACAGTGGGTACTTCTTCAACACAATCATCATCAGAGACGACAGTTCAAGTCAATGAAGACGAAGTTGGATTTAAAGGGAACTTGATAGTCACAAAAGGAAATGATGGGTATGAAGTAGATGGAATGATTGAACTTTCTACTGTAGCAGATTATATTACACTAGATACAGGAAAAGGTATAATAAAAGCACCAGAAATTTCAGGAAAAAATATCAGGATTAATACAAGATTTAAAGAGCTTGGGGACACTATTATCGTTGGTGGTTTCAGAAGCAAAGGCATTGAGAATAACGATAAATCAGTTCCAATGCTCGGAGATATAGCAGGTCTTGAATGGCTATTCTCTGGAAAAGATAATATGTCTCAAAACTCAGAGTTTGTAATTGTATTGACACTAGAAAATGCAAAAACAGGGAAAATTAGAATAAAGCAAACTCCAATTGACGTTGGGAATAATTATACAGATAAAACAATTCCATACCTGCAATAGGAGTAATAATGAATTTCAAAGAAAAACTCCTAAACTTAAAAGAAAAGCTTTTAAGTTTAGGAAAATCAAAACTTTACAAAAAAACTTTTATTTTTGATAATGATGAATACTATAATATTATATCTGGCGAAAAAACAAATAGAGCAGTAGCATCAAAAGGGCATGTGATACAAATTTCAAACTCCTCTATCGCGAATTATGTTATTAAAGAAAAAAAAGCTCACATGAAATATATTTATAAAGCAAGAGATAAAAAAAGTTTTATAATGTCCTCTTCGTTAACAACAAATTTTATTGAAAAAATTTTATTTGACAAATATGAAACCAATATGTTTGTGCTTAGGGTTCCAAGTTATTTAATTGTTTTTTTTGGAAAAGGAAATCAAAAAGTCATATCAATAAAGGATAAAGATAAAGCAGATATTGAGAATATTTTGGAAACAACCTTTCAAGGCTTAAAATATATTGATGTGGATTTTGCAACAGTTTTCGGACTGATGAATAGTTCCAACAATATGCTTCCAATAGTCTTAATAGTTTTGGCATCGATTTTCTTCTTATTTATATATTCTTCGACACAAAAATCAAAGCAGGAAGAATGGCAAATTGCTCAAAAAGCAATTCAGCATAGTAATCATAAAAATAAAAAGAAACAAGATAAACGAATAACAAACTCAATAGTTGTTGGAATAATAAACACAAATAATTTCATAAAGTATATTTTGGACACAAAACTTCCAGTTGGTTCTTTTGTTGGGGATGTGAATTTTGGTGATTATAGAGAGACGATATATAGTTTTGCCCCAATGCCACAGTCTAGCTTAAGAAGTAATTTTTTTAAAAAAAACTTTATGTATCAAAGGAGAGCTATTTTTTCAAGTGTACCATTTAAAGTAAAAACAGCATCTGAATGTTTGGCAAAAATTGGAAACAGAATTGAATCGACAGAACTGATTAGCATAAGAAGTGACCAAATGAAGTTTACAATAGCGAGCCAAAATATGAATACAGAATCATTGGAGTCGCTATTAAAAGACTTGTATCGTTGTCCAATCGAAATAGGAGGGGGAGCAATTCAATATAAAAATATTGAATCAAGAGTGGTACAACTA
>JALUBM010000004.1 GCA_027044845.1 Sulfurimonas sp. | reverse complement strand
TTCTTACATAGGCTTATCAATGGCAGAACTTATTCAAATTGGGCTTAATAAGCAATCTAGTAAAGAAGAGAATAGTATATCTGATTTAGCAAAAGAAGCTTATGAAAGGAAAATAATATTTTAGTAAATAGATGTAACAATCGTATACTAAAATCTAACTAAAATGAAAAATGACAACAGCAAGCCATATTATGAAAAAACATTTGAACGACATAAAAATGATTTAAAAAGTGTTGAATCTGGGTTACGAAATGATATAAGATTTGATGATTATCTCGGAAATTTATATGTCGGTGTTATTGAAAGATTGCATCATTTTGAAGGTGAATTGGCAGGAGAGAAAATACACCTTGAAGATTGGCAAGTTAAAATAATTATAATTATTTTTGGATGGCTAAAAAAACGGTTGGATAAAGACGGAAATCAAATCATAAAAAATGGTATTCCTCAATGGATAAGAAGATTTAGTACCTCATTTCTTTATATTCCTAGAAAAAACGGAAAGTCAATCTTGGCTTCTGGTGTTTGTATCGCAGAAGCCGAACTTGGAAAGGAAATTGGAAATCAAATAGTGTCATTCGCAACTAAGCGTGAGCAGGCTAAAATTGTATATAATGGCTGTAAAAAGATGCTTAATTATACTGATTTGCCGATAAAATTTAAAGAAGCGTATTCTACTTTGGAATTAATAGATAGAGATGTCACAATAACTACGCTTTCACAAGATTCAAAAAAGCAAGATGGCTTAAGTATTGGATTTGGAGTAGGCGATGAAGTTCACGCATTTCAAGATAGGAATCAAATAGATGTAGTTCAATCGTCTCAAGGAGCTAGAATACAACCCATGATGTTTTATGTTACGACTGCAGGAACAGATACTTCCTCACCTGGAGCTATTGAATATGAATATGCAAAAAATGTCATTGATGGAGTTATAGAGGATGATAGTTATTTTGCGTTTATCTGTGAGCTTGATAAAGATGATGACCCATTTGATGAAGCAGTTTGGCACAAAGCAAATCCGAATCTAGGAATTTCTAAAACATATGAGTATATGAGAAGACAAGCAAAGCAAGCACAAGAGCGTAGTGAAGCCCTTAATAACTTTCTTGTAAAGGACTTGAATGTTCAAGTAAATGCTTCTGAATATTTTATAAATTTTCAAGAGTGGGAAGCATGTGGTGTAGATGAATTTGATGTAAGTCAAGCGACTGATGTTTTGCTTGGTGTGGATTTGTCTCGAAGTGATGACTTTACAGCTCTTGCAGTTACTTACATATTGCCGAACAATCGTTATTATACAACACAGCACTATTATATTCCAAAAGACAATGTCTATCAGCGAGAGGCAGAACTACGCGTTCCGTTGACTAAATGGATTTATGAGGGGTATATTACAGCAACACCTGGTAAGACAATAGACTATGATTATATTCAAAAAGACATCATAAGGCTTTTAGACGATGGTATTGTTGAGATTTGCTATGATGTTGCATTTGCTACAACTCTTATTAAAAATATTGAAAAAGAGACAGGGTTTGATGGATGCGTGCAAATCAGACAAGGATTTTTAGATATTAGTGAACCTACTTACAACTTCAAAGATTCCATAAAAAATGGGACACTCATTCACGATAAAAACCCAGTAACACGCTGGATGGTGTCAAATATGACAGTGCTTACAAATGTGCATGGAAATATAAAACCAGACAAATCAAAACCAAATCGCAAAATAGATGGTTGTGCAGCCATTATCAACACTTTCGCTAGAACCTTAATGTATGAAGCAGAAGAGGAAAATCTATATGAGCATAGAGAATTGAGGGGATTTTAACACAAATTTCACAACAAGATTACAATATCACTTATTTTACATTGAAAAATTTCACACAGCTTAATAATGTGTTCTATTCCAAATCTCTTCTCTTTTCCAACTTCTGCTTTAGATACAAGACTTCTTGATTTAAAACCCATAAGTTTTGATAATTCAAGTTGTGTCAATCCTTTTTTAATTCTAAGATTTCTTACATTGTTTCCTATATTAACATAGTATTTTTCCATTTTATCAGACAAAGTGTTCCTCTGTGGTGTACACTCTTAAATGTACAAGTTTATTTTAAGATAAGCTATTATAGCATAAAAAATAATATCAATACACTGATTGATTTTTAATCAAAGAAAATGCTTTAAATTTCATAACAAGATTACAATATGTGATATTTGCTACATTTGTAAAAAAAAAATAGTAGAGTTTTGGCATGAATATTTTTAAGCAAATAATTGCACTCTACATTTTTTTGGCACTTTTGTTGATGGCACTTGCAACTTCGGTGTATCTTATTTATCCACCTTTTGCTAAGTATGCCTATGCGACTGCACTTATTATTCACTCGTTTTATATGTTTTATGAGTACAAAATAACGCTTAAAATACTCTCTTCACAAGGAAAAGAGTTATGAGTTTACTTGCTCAAATGATGGCTCTGGGAGAGGATGGGG
>JALUBM010000003.1:3815-11244 GCA_027044845.1 Sulfurimonas sp. | reverse complement strand
TTTACCCGCTGGTGGTGTCATTCTATTTATGCTACTTATCGGATGGAGTTTAAACTCTACCATAAAAGTAAAACACCCATAATTTATTTAGCATTGACAGCATATTTTCCACTTCCTAAAAATATAACTAACAGAGCCATTATCAAATAAAGCAACGGTGTCTCCCATGAAAGACCTCCAAACTTTGAAAGTGTCAGTGAAAATCTATATGCCAGATATATTGCTACGAACATATTTACAGCCAAAACAGTTGCCCCAACTCTTGCATAAAGTCCTAAAATAATAAATATTGGTGCAATTAATTCTCCAAAATAAACACCGTATGCTAGAAATGCAGGTAATCCTACGCTCTCCACCATACTTCTAACACCACTTATACCGTGTATGACTTTATGAATCCCGTGAAACAGTATTAAAACCCCTAAACCTACTCTTAATAGTAGTTTTGCTATATCTGGATTTTGAAACATTTTATCCCTTTTGTATTCTAAATTTGCAAGAGCCGACACTCAGCTCTTTGCCGTTTTTGATGGTCTCTTGTATATAAATAAGTACTCCTTGCACATCAGCATCTCCAACCTCTTCCTCAATTATTTTGAGTATATCTTGTTTTGAAGTGAATGTCCATATTTTTTCATAATTATATTTTGTCTGGATTTTCATATACCTTCCCCATCATCCGTGCTTTGTAATGGCAATTCTTTCTTTGGTTTTAAGCCTAATTCTTTCATATTCTGTGCTCTTTTTATCACATTACCCCGTCCTGTACTTAACCTATTCATCGCTTTATCATAAGAGTCTTGTGTTTTTTGCAGATATGTACCTATATGCTTCATCTCTTCCACAAATAAAACAAGCTTATCATACATAGCTTCCGCTTCAGTAGCTATCTTTTTAGCATGTTCTTCCTGTCTTTGCGTTCGCCATATATGTTCAATCGTTCGGAGTGTTACTAACAATGTTGAAGGAGAAACAACTAAAATATTGTTTTCATAGGCATGTTTAAAAAACTCTCCGTCTTGCTCAAGTGCAAGTAAAAAAGCACCCTCAATAGGCATAAAAAGCAGTACAAAATCAAGCGTATTAATACCTTCGAGTTTTTCGTAATTTTTTGCACTCAATTCTTTTATATGAGATGATATACTTGCAATATGCTCTTTTAATGCTTTTGCTTTTTCTTGTGGTTCTTGAGCATTAACAAATCTTTCATAAGCTGTAAGTGATACTTTTGAATCAACAATAATATCCCTATTTTGTGGCATATGTATAATAACATCTGGTCGGTAAGTTTTACCTTCATCTGACTTGAGCGTAGCTTGAAGTTCATATTCCACTCCCTCACGCAATCCAGATTGTTCAAGTATATTCGCTAAAACCAATTCTCCCCAATTTCCCTGTGTTTTGTTTTCACCTTTAAGAGCATTGGTCAGATTTAGTGCTTCTTGTGCCAAAGTTTCATTCATCAGTTTTAAACGTCCTAGTTCATCTTTGAGCAAATGCCTCTCTTTTAATTCTACTTCAAACTGTTCTCGTGCCTCTTTTGAAAAATTGGTAATCTGTTCACGGAACGGTTTAAGTAACAGTTCTAACTGCTCTTTATTTGAAGAACTAAACTGTTTGGATTTATCTTCAAATATTTTATTTGCCAAAAGTTTAAACTCTTGAGAAAGTTCATCTTTTGCATTTTGCAATACTGCCAATTTTTCACTTGAAGCTTTCATCTCATCTGTATATCTAGCATTTAAAACCGCATATTCAATCTCTAATGAATTATAATCCTCTTTTAACTGTTCATAAGAACTACTCAAAAAAACATGTGTATTTTGTAGCCCTTCCGCCTCTACATGTAAATTCTCATTGAGATTTTTTTCTTTTATATAAAAATAAAGAACTGTTAAAAAAGAGAGTGCCAAAAAAGCAATCAGTGCCAAATATATATTTTCGTTCATACAAACCCTTAATAAAACTCATTTAATGTATTATACTCAATTTTTACATGGAAAGAAAATTTGTAGCATTATAAACTGAATTAATTTAAAATATTCATAACTTTAATCTAAACTTAGTAAAATTTAGGTATAATTCCACAAATATTTTAAGGGGAAGATGCCCTGATAGACTTTAGTGGAAATTTTAGTAAAACTTGTGTCATCTCCTTGATATTATAAAAACTTTAATAGTCTAAAAAGGATAATGATGCAAGAAAATGCACAACAAACGAACGAAACAACAAATGAAGAGCCTACAATCACTTTTGATTCTTTAGGTCTAAAACCTGAGGTACTAAAAAGTGTTAAATTTGCAGGATTTAAAGTTCCTTCTCCTATTCAAGAACAAGCAATTCCTATAATTCTTGAAGGCCGTGACATGGTTGGACAGGCACATACAGGTACAGGAAAAACAGCAGCTTTTTCACTTCCAGTTCTATCAAACATGAAACTAGACGGCAATGTTGAAATGCTTGTCATCACACCAACACGTGAACTTGCAACACAGGTAAGTGATGAAATTTTCAAATACGGGCGTAATTTAGGCGTAAAAACTGTTACTGTTTACGGTGGAAGTTCATATAAACGTCAACTTGACTTAATAGGACGAGGTGCAAGTGTTGTCGTAGCAACTCCGGGAAGAATGTTAGATATTTTAAAAAGAAATATGCTTAATAATTTCGCACCAAATGTTGTTGTACTTGATGAAGCAGATGAAATGCTTGACATGGGATTTTTGGATGATATTAATGAAATATTTTCATATCTTCCAACAAATAGACAAACATTACTTTTTTCAGCAACAATGCCGCAACCAATTAAAAATCTTGCGAATAAAATTTTAAAAGAACCTGCTTTTGTCTCAATCACAAAAGGAGAAACAACAAACGCAGATATTGAACAAGAATATTATGTCATTGACGAGCATGAAAGAGATGATGCAATTATTCGTCTAATGGATTCTGAGCAAACTTCAAAAGCAGTTGTATTTTGTAGAACAAAATCAGAAGTTGACAGACTTAGCAATGTTTTAAGCAATGCAGGATATTTAGCGAATGGTCTCCATGGCGATATGGAACAGCGTCAACGTGAAACAGTAATTAAAGGCTTTAAAAACAATTCTGTAAAAGTATTAGTCGCAACTGATGTTGCTGCACGTGGCATACATGTAGATAGTATTTCACATGTATTTAATTACCACATTCCTTTTGACCCTGAGTCATATGTTCACAGAATCGGACGAACAGGACGTGCAGGAACAAAGGGAAAAGCTATAACACTTTTAACACCTTTAGAGTTTAAAGAGTTACAACGCATTAAGAAAAAAGTCGGTACTTCAATGTCACATGCTTTTGTACCAAGTAAAAATGACCTTCGTGCATCAACACTAGCAAATATGGTTAAAAATATAGAAAATCAAAAAATTTATGATGAAGCACATAAAGTTCTTGATAGTCTCAAAGAAGATATAGATGAAGAAACAATTATGTTTAAACTCATCTCTATGATTTTAGACAAACAAGATATTAAAGGACCAAGCAACATTGGTATTCCTGCCGATAAACTTGTAGCTATATTAGAGCGTGCTGGTAAACGTAACGATAGTCGTGGACGCCATGGAAGGAGCCGTGGTGGTTTCCGTGGAAACAGCCGCAACCGTTCTGGTGGAGAAAGAAATCGTGATGGCGGCGGATACAGAGGCAATAGAAGTTCTTCAAGCAGAAATAGAAACAGAGACTAATATTTTATGAAAAGTCTCATCATCTATGAAGATAATGATATATACATAGAAAAAGAAGCAAGTGAAATTCCTTGGTTAAAAATCTTCACAAAAGAGCCTTATAAAGAGCTCGGAGATGTACCAAGTAAATTACGCTTAAAACTCTGGGAAGTATATGACATCATAGAAGATGAGATGAAAAAATACTACAAACCTACAAAAATCAATATGGCTTCATTTGCAAATATGCTCCCCCGTGTACATTTACATGTAATGGCAAGATTTGAAAATGACAGCTACTTTCCTAACCCAATGTGGGGTGAGAAATTAAGAGATGCAAAATTGACACTTCCTAATGAAAATGAGTTTTTTAAAAGAGTTGAAGAAGCTTTAAATCAATTCAGCCTAGGTTACAGATAAAAATTTAGTTTTTTTCTAATTCACGCTTTAGCGTTTGAAAACCTAGGTTCCGAAAAGTCCTATGCAAAATCAAAGTAAAAAATATTTTTTATTAATGGTAATTTAGCTTGTTAAAATAACAATTTTGTTCAACTTTAAGGCGGAGTTTTATTTTTAAGAGGAGCATACTTACGTATGTGACGAAGAAAAATCAAAGTCCAACGCAGAAGTTGGACAAAAGTGTTATTTTAACGGGCTAAATGGAATTAAGGCACTTCCCCAGGTTAATCCTCCACCAAAAGCATCCAACAACATAAGCTCACCTTTTTTAAGCCCATCTGCTTCATATAAATCATTAATTGCCATTGGAATTGAAGCACCTGATGTATTACCATATTTTGCAATTGTAAGAACAACTTGTTCATCTCTCATTTTTAAAGCATCACCAACAGCTTTAATAATTCTAAGATTTGCCTGATGTGGAATAAAATGTTTAACATCTTCACTTGTAATATTATTTATTGCTAATATATCTTTGACATCATTTGTAAGTGTACGAACCGCAATTTTAAAAGTTTCATTTCCTTTCATTTGCATATAACAACCTGCTGTCTCTTTTTCTAAAGCATCATTTGCAGAACCACTTCCACCATTTGGTGTCATTAACAAGTCCGCATACTCACCATCAGCACCCGTATTAATATCAATAATGGCTTCATCTTTATTTGTTGTTGCAGAAATCACAGCCGCACCAGCACCATCGCCAAAAAGAATACAAGTTCCACGATCACTGTAATCTGTAATAGCCGAGAGTTTTTCAGAACCTATAATCAAAACATTTTTTTTCATGCCAGATTCTATAAAAGCTCTTGCAATAGAAAGAGAATAGATAAAACCAGTACATGCTGCACTTATATCAAATGCAGTTGCCCCTTTTATACCTACTTTTTTTGCAATAATAGTTGCAGTGGAAGGCATACAAAAGTAATCAGGTGAAATTGTTCCGCATATTACCAAATCAATATCTTCTTTTGCTATACCACTTCTTTGCAAAGCAAGTTCTGCCGCTTTTGCACCCATATCACTATTCATCTCATTATCAGCCGCAATATGGCGTTCTTCTATACCTGTTCTTTTTATAATCCATTCATCAGAAGTGTCAACCATATCTGAAAGTTCTTTATTTGTTAATATCTTTTGGGGAGCGTAAGCACCAATAGAACGAAATGCAGCATAAACCATATTAAATTTCCTTTTGTTTCAACTCTTCTAGTCGTGAAATGATATGTGTATTTACACCTGTATCAACATAGTTTATTGCCTGATAAATTGCATTTTCAATAGCTCTTGCATTACTTTTACCATGACTCACGATTGCACAGCCTTTGATACCGATAAGAGGAGCACCTCCTGTTTCAGCATAATCTATCTCTTTTTTAAGCAGTTTAAAAACTTTTCGCATCAATAGTGCCCCTGTAATGCGAATAGGTGATTTTTTAATATAATCTTTTATGAGTTGTGAAATTGTCGAAGCAACGCCTTCTCCCGTTTTAAGAACTAAATTGCCTACAAAACCGTCACAAGTAATTACGTCACAGCTTCCGTTAAAGATATCGCCACCTTCAACATTTCCTTTAAAACCCTTATAGCCTTGTAGGAGTTTAAATGCCGCTTTTGTTACTTCATTCCCCTTGGAATCTTCTTCACCATTTGCCAAAAGTCCAATGCTCGGTTCTGTTATACCTAAGACATCTTCTGCATAGCAACCACCCATTACAGCAAACTCTGCTAAATGTTCGGGTTTTGAATCAACATTTGCTCCTACATCTAAAAGAACTGAACGATGACTTGTTTTTGTTGGCATAAGCGTTACAAGTGCAGGACGAGATACACCTTTTAAACGACCAAGCCTTAATGTAGCCAGAGTCATAGTCGCACCACTGTGACCAGCTGATACAACTCCATCAGCTGCACCATTTCGTACTAAATCTATAGCTTTATAAATACTACTTTGTTTACGTTTAACAGCATTTGTAGCAGCATCACCCATTGAAATAATATCGTCGCTTTCGACGATTAAAATCTTATCTCTATAACGTTTTGGTAACAGAGGTAAAATTTTCAACTTATCTCCTACGAGAATAGGTATAAAATGTCTCTTTTTAAGTGCTTTAATACATCCCTTTACAATTGGTTCGGGACCAAAGTCCCCTCCCATCGCATCAATAGCAATTTTTATCATTGACTATTTATACTCACCAGTAGTTGGATTAATGTGGTGTGGTAATCTGTATGTTCCATCTTTATCTTTAACTGGACGAGCTAAAGAAATTTTATAATGCGTTCTTCTTTTCGCTGAACGTGAGTGAGATACTCTTCTCTTAGGTACTGCCATAACTATCTTCCTTTAAATTTTTTCAAAATTTTAAGGGAACCTTTTTCATTTCCCTTTTGTCACGGCATCGGAAGTAATTCCGCTGCCTACGTTAACACTGGGTTTCCTTTGGCAGGAAGCCCACGCAACTAGTTGCTTTTGCCTCAGAAGAGGCAATATCTTAAAGTTTAAGACTCTGTTTCTTCTTGTTCACTACAATTATCACAGGAGTGATAATCGCTTTTGATAAGTTCGATTTCTGAGTTTAAAAGCTCTTTTATATCTACATTACCATTTAAAGATTCTACAACATCCAAAAGGGTGTCGCCATCATCTTCAAAAATCCCGTCATTTATAAAAAATTCAACATTTTCATTAATTTCAAGATTAAAATCTTCTGCACATATATCACAAGATTTTGTTAGCATTCCGCTAATATTTGCCTTCAACAAAATTAACTTTGCACTATCATACTTCAAACAACCTTTAAAAGTTATTTCATTACATTGCACTTCAAAATCTAATGGTGTTTTTGTTACCTTTCTAAGCATTACCTTCATAAAGGATTACTTAGGAAATTTCTCTCTGTGCAAAAAAGAATGCAATCTCATTTGCCGCATTTTCAACAGAATCACTTCCGTGAACTGCATTAGCATCAATATTTTCAGCAAAATCAGCACGGATTGTGCCAGCTTCAGCTTCTTTAGGGTTAGTTGCACCCATTAAATCGCGGTTCTTTTGCATCGCATTTTCACCTTCTAAAACTGAAACAACTACTGGTCCACTGATCATAAAATCAACTAAGTCGTTAAAAAAAGGTCTCTCTGCATGAACAGCATAAAATGCTTCAGCATCCCCGCGAGAAAGTTGTAGTTTTTTTGTTGCTGCAATTCTAAGACCATTGCTCTCAAAACGATCTAAAATTTTGCCTATAACACCTTTAGCTAC
>JALUBM010000003.1:0-3805 GCA_027044845.1 Sulfurimonas sp. | reverse complement strand
TATTGATAGTGTACGTTCCATCAAATCTCCTCTGAAAATATAAAATTAGAATGAAATTATATCTAAAAAAGATTGTTTTTAGTTTAAAAAGTGATTTTGTGGGTGGATTTTTATTAACGGGATATTTTAGAGCATTATATATGCTCTAAAATACTTATTCTACTACTGGTTCGTGATTTGAACGTTGTTCATCAGTAATATCTTCACGATGTTCTGGACTATCACCTACAGCATTCCAAGTAATACAACCCTCAGTAGGGCATGCAGTTGCACATGCAGGTTCGTCATGATGACCAACACACTCTACACACTTATCACCATATACATAATAAATTTCTTCACCTGTTGGATTATCATCTTCATCTACAATTGCTTCCACTGGACACTCATCGATACAAGCGCCACAATTAATACATGTATCATTAATAATTACTGCCATATTTTCTTCTCCTAATTTTTTATAAAAGTAACTATACACTTTAGACTTTTAAATACAGCTAAAAGCTTTCAGTGAATAGCGAAGGTGTTGCTTATAGTTACACTTATTTGAAAATCTTTAGATGCCTAAATATTCTTTTATAACATCAACTTTATCTGTTCTCTCCCAGTTGAAGCCAGCTTCTTCACGTCCAAAATGACCATAAGCAGCAGTTTTTCTATAAATAGGTTTCAGAAGATCAAGTGATTTAATAATTCCCGCTGGGGAAAGATCAAAAAGTTCTTTTACACAAGCTTCAATTTTTTCTTCATCTACTATACCTGTCTCATGTGTGTCAACCATAATAGAAACAGGTTGCACTACACCAATTGCATAAGCTACTTGAATAGTCACTCTATCGCATGCACCTGCAGCTACAAGATTTTTTGCTACCCAACGTGCTGCATATGCTGCACTTCTATCAACCTTAGTAGGGTCTTTTCCAGAGAATGCTCCACCACCGTGAGGACAGCTTCCACCATACGTATCAACAATAATTTTACGACCCGTAAGACCAGCATCACCTTGTGGTCCACCAATTACAAATTTCCCTGTAGGATTAATATGAAAAACAGTATTTTCATCCATCATCTGGGCAGGAATAACTTTTTTTATAACTTCTTCAATTACATCTTTATGAATCTGCTCTTGAGAAACATCAGGTGCATGCTGCGTTGAAATGACAACAGTTTCAATATAAACAGGTTTATCATTTACATACTTCACGCTTATTTGTGCTTTTCCATCAGGACGCAGATAAGGAATGATGCCTTCTTTTCTTACTTCCGCCAAACGCTGTGTCAAGCGATGTGACAAATGAATTGGCAAGGGCATTAAAACCTCTGTTTCACGACACGCATATCCAAACATCAATCCTTGATCACCCGCACCAGTTTCACCACCGACTTGATCAACACCTTGATTAATATCAGGCGACTGTTCACCTATTCCGTTTAAAACTGCAGCTGATCTATGATCAAATCCGTACGTTGCATCAGTATATCCAATATCTCGAATTACTTCTCTTGCAATCTCTTGCATTGGGGCATACGCCGTCGTCTTCAGTTCGCCTGCAATTACACAAAAACCATTTGATACCAGTGTTTCACACGCTACGCGTGCATTAGTATCATGCTCAATAATATAATCCAAAATTGCATCACTGATTTGATCTGCCATCTTATCAGGGTGCCCTTCTGTTACAGACTCTGAGGTAAATATATACTCTTTCGTCATCGATTTTCCTTATTGAAGTACAGAGTCTAGCTCCATAAATCAGGTGGATTATATCGAAGTAGATTAAATATCAGTTGAAGAAGGCGTGTAGTTGTAAAAACCTTCTAATTCTTTAAAGAGCTCAGGAAAGTGTTTTTTTAAAGCATCTGGTCTTTCAAAAAATCGTTCTGTCACTACGGCAAAGAATTCGGCTTCATTCGTTGCTGCATATGAACCTATAAGTTTATATTTTCCCCAATCTCGATTTTTTAACGTCACGGCAGAAAGCTTGTTAAATTCATGAGACAAAACAGCTGCCCATTCATGATATTTTGAAGATGGCATAGGCGGTGTACCGTCCACAGCACCATCTAAAAAGTCTAATTCATGTGCAAATTCATGCAACAACACATTATCATTATGTATATGATAAGCGTCTTTTTTGGCATCATTCCAAGCTATTACTACTGTATCACCAGCAGATTGACCTTCAAGTAAAAAGTTGCCTTTTGTAAATATACCACCATTGGCACTCACCTGTTTGGCAACCATTGTATGTGAATATATGAGAATTGTTATAAGATTTTCATAACAGCTTTTAAAGGCTACATGTAAAAGAAGAAAACAAGCATAAAAAGCAATAATGAGTTTCATTTCCTCCGTTACTTCCATATCTATACCAATAAACTCTTTTGTATTGATAAATAGCAGTATAGATATATGGATTTTTGCTTTTTCTTTTTCATTTAGTTGCTTATAAAAAGGAATGTTTTCTAAAATTTGTTTATCTTCTTTAGATATGGGTTTTTCTAAAATCTTTTGCAATTTTTGCTTTTTATATATAGAATAGATAAAATACAGAGCAAACAACCCAAAACCTATACCTAGCATCATCGTTAAAAGTGCAATATAGTAGTTCATTCTCTTTTCCTTGTTTTTTTGTATTATATCTTAAACAAAAGTCAAAATAAAACAGCTTCCATGCTTTGATGTACTCACTTTTATTGTAATATTCATAGCCAATGCCAAACGTCTGACGATATCCAAACCTATGCCGCTGCTATGTTTGGCACTGTAGGAGCGTTCAAAAATTTTCTCGGGTTCTTCTATACCTTTGCCGCTATCTTGAATATACAGTGCATTATTTTTTGTATAAATCTTCACTTCTCCATCTTCAGAGTTATATTTACAGGCATTAGAAATAATATTTTGTAAAATCTGCTTCATCGCGTTAGCATGTACTTTTGCTTTTAAATTTGTACAGTTCAAACTAAAATAAATACTTTTATAAAGCTCTTCTTGTGTATCGACAACCTCTTTTACAAGTGGGCAAATATTTATATTTTGCATTTGAAAGGTCTCTTCTTGCAGTAAGATATTGAGATTTTCATGCAATGCAGAGATATTATGCACACTTTTATTGAGTCTGGTTAAAATCTTATTTTCTTTAAAATCTGGATTTTTCTCAAGAAGTTTCATATTTAATTGTATAGAAGTCACTGGCGTATTTAGATCATGAATTAAATCTTTTGCGAATTTATCAAGTGTTGTGATACTCTCTTGCAAAGGTTTAAGTGCATTCTTGGCAAGTTTATAACTTAAAAAAGCAAAGAATAATAATAACAATATCTGCAATGAAATGACTTTTAATTTCAAGTTTTTCAATTTGTTTTGATACTCTTTTTTTGACTTAAAAATCTGTAAATAATCTTGATCATGATTCATCGGAACTATTTTTGTAAATTCGCCGCCAAGTGTTGTGAAATTACGAATATCAATATGTTTGTTTTGATTTTTCAGAAATTGATAATGATACCCTTTTTGGTATTCATCCATACTCCCGCCCATTTTAATATGACGGGCATACTCTATAAGAGAGAACTCTTCCATTTTAAGATAATGATTTTTGATTTGTCCAAAATAAAAATACCCAGCGAATAAAATCAAAAGTGCGACACTCACAAAATAGGTAATAAAAAACTTCAAAAAAGCTGTTTTTTCATGATGATGCAAGACGGTACCCTATTCCTTTTATGGTTACTATGTTCAAACCTATTTTTCTTAAGTTTGTTATATGCACACGCAAAGCTCCCTCACTCATCTCTTTTCCTT
>JALUBM010000002.1 GCA_027044845.1 Sulfurimonas sp. | reverse complement strand
GGTTTTCACTTCATGAAAGTGAACTTTTGGCAATTGCTATCTCTGAAGCAGTTACAAATAGCATTCGCTATGCAGATGGTGCTTTTGTAAAAGTCTCTTTAAGTAAAAATAAAAAGGGAATTATAGTTACCGTAGAGGACTCTGGAAAGGGCATTAGTAACTTAAAAGAAGCGATGCAAGAGAATTATACTTCAAGAGAAAATAGTCTTGGACTTGGATTTTCTACCATAAAAAATTCTGTAGATGAGTTTCATATTTTGAAGAATGATGCAACAGGTTTTATAATACGCCTTGAAAAGTATCTTAATATACCAGAGTACGATATTGCAGAAGTATCAATAAAAAAAGAGGCTGAGTCTTTTAATGGAGATACTTGCCTAGTCAAACATTATCGTGGTGACTGTACTTTATTTGGAGTTCTTGATGGAGCTGGTTCTGGTTTTAAGGCCTATGAATCAAGTGAGTTTATAAAATTACTCATACTTGAAAACTATACATTAGCTTTAGATGATTTGCTAAAATTGTGCCATAAAAAACTTTTAGCATCAAATTTATCTCGTGCAGTCGAACTTGTACTTGTTCGCATAACACCTAATGGTTTGGAGTACATTATATTAGGAAATACATTTATAAAATCTTTTCCTTCTCACCCTTTTCAATCACAAAGTGCAAGCTTAGGTTTAAGTTTACCTGAGACTTTGAAAGTGACACACATAGATTTAGAAAAGCATTTTTGTTTGAGTTTATGTAGTGATGGCATAGATAATAGTTTTAATTTATATAATCTTTATGGTGATATTTCAGCACAAGAACTGGCTACTGAAATATTTAACAATTATAATATTGATGATGATTCCAGTATCATCGTTATAAAAAGGTAGTAAAAAATGTCCCAAAACGAACAAAGTATTGCACTTCACCAGTACTTAAATAGTATCATCACCAATATTCCTTTTGGTATTGTTACAATAGCTAAAGATTTAGACATAACCATGGTAAATTCATTTGCTGTATATCTACTCGGTCATAAGGAGACTTCCCCTTCTGCGTTCGTAGATTTATCTTACAAAAATCTTTTTGACTTAACTCATAAACTTGTAGAAAAATTTGAAACTGAAATCATTTCAGGCAAAGAACGAAAATTTAATCTTAATTATTATGAATTTAACAACAAAATACTCAATATTAAATGCCGTTCTACACTTTATGGAACACTTTTCATTATAGAAAACTATACAAAACAAGCAAAACTAGAAAAAGAACTAGAACATAAAGCACATTATGACGATTTAACCCAGCTTCTAAAACGCCCAGAATTTGAAGAGAGATTACAACGATTTAAAGAGAGGAATGCCAATAAAGAGATGCTAGGTGCAGTTGTATTTATGGATTTAGATAGATTTAAACCTGTAAATGATTCAGCAGGACATAAAGCAGGTGATGCTCTTTTACAAGCTGTTGCCGAGATTATGCAAAATACCATACGAGAAAGAGATACACTAGCTCGTGTTGGTGGTGATGAATTTGTTATGCTACTTGAAAACTGTCCTCTTAATAGAGCTATAGAGATTACAGAAAAAATTAGAAAAGAGATAGATGAATTTGTATTTATTTGGGAAAATCAAACATTTAACATAGGTGTCTCAGCAGGTATTTCAGAAGTAACACATAAACTTCCTTGTGTACTTGATGCTATAAATATTGCTGATCAAGCCTGCCTTATAGCTAAACAAGAGGGACGCAATAGAATCCATATAGCTGATAAGAATTTATACAATAGTAAAAATTATAAAGAAGAAATATCTTGGATAAATATCATAAATAAAGCCCTTACAGATGATGATTTCATACTCTACAAGCAAAAAATACAAGCATTAAACACTTTTTCTCCTACTATTTCTCATTATGAACTCTTACTGCGTTTAAAAGATGAAAATGGCAAAATTCTTTCTCCTGCTGCCTTTATGCCTGCAGCAGAGCGTTATGAACTAATGTATAAAATAGACAAATGGGTCATAACAACTGCTTTTCAAAATATACAAAAAGATACACACTACTCCATCAACCTTTCAGGACAAACAATGTCAACACCTGATTTTTCAAACTTTATTATAGAACTTGAAAAGAAGTACAAAGTAAATCCTGCTCAGATTATTTTTGAAATAACTGAAACAATGGCAATAAAGTTTTTAAAAAATATGCGCATACTTATAGCAAATCTTCAAAAAAGAGGCTACTCTTTTTCACTTGATGATTTTGGAACAGGACTCTCTTCTTATGAATATCTCAAAACAATGCCAGTCGCTTACTTGAAAATAGATGGTGTTTTTACAAAAGAGATAGTAAAAGATAAAGTTTCCTATGCCATGGTAAAGTCCATAAATGAAATCGGTCATGTTATGGGACTTAAAACGATTGCAGAGTTTACAGAAAACAAAGAGATACTTGACACGCTCAAAGAGATTGGTGTAGATTATGCACAAGGATATTTTGTGCATAAGCCTGATGCCCTTTAGGAATAAAA
>JALUBM010000001.1 GCA_027044845.1 Sulfurimonas sp. | reverse complement strand
TGTTTGTATTTTTTACCGCTTCCACATGGACAAGGATCGTTTCGTGCAATTTTTTTACCCACTGCCAAATCATCTTCGGCATCTATATCAATATTGTCATAGTGGTTTAAGTGCATTAATGCTTCTTGTGCCTTTTTCTCTTCTTCTAACTGCTTAGAAATTCTTTCCGCTTCTTCTTCTGGTGATTCCATTTGAAATTCTATAATCTGTAAAGTTCTAATAGTATTGAATTTTATATCATTAATCAACTCGCCAAAGAGGTTAAAACTCTCTTTTTTGTATTCAACTAAAGGGTCTTTTTGATTATAAGCACGTAAACGAATACCTGTTTTCATATTATCCATTGCATAAAGATGTTCTCTCCAAGCATTGTCTAACTCTTTAAGATAAAACTCTTTTTCTATCTCTTTTCTTGTTTCATCGTCTAAAACACCCATCTTCTCATCATAGGCATTTTTTAGAAATTCAACAATTTTCAAATAAAGTTCTTCATATTCTAAATCTTTAAGTTGTTCAATCTCTAAACTAAAATTTGTTTCTTCTTTCATTAATTGTGCTAATTTTTCAAGGTTGAAATCTTCTTTATCTGCACCAGTAAAAATATCTGACTGTGTAAAAAGATTAGCAACATATTCTTCTCTAATTTCATTGATTTTTGTACTAATATTATACTCTTTGCTTAAAAGCTGATTTCTAAATTTATAGACGATTTTTCTCTGTTCATTAGCAACATCATCATATTCAACAATCTGCTTACGCCCTTCATAATGCATATTTTCGACTTTTTTTTGTGCTTTTTCAACTGCACGAGTTACCATCTTTGATTCTATGTATTCACCGTCTTCCACACCAAGTCTTTCCATTATAGACTTTATTTTATCACTGCCGAAAATTCGTAGAAGATTATCTTCAAGTGAAAGATAAAATTGTGTAGTTCCTGGGTCGCCCTGACGACCTGAACGCCCTCTTAACTGATTGTCAATACGACGATTTTCATGTCTTTCTGTTCCTATGATGTATAAACCACCAAGATTTTTTACTTCCTCACTTACCTTGATGTCAACACCACGTCCAGCCATATTCGTTGCAATAGTTACCGCACCTTTTGCACCTGCATGTTTGATAATTTCACCCTCTTGTACGTGGTTTTTTGCATTAAGCACTGTATGGGCAATTTTTTCACGTTTAAGCACTTCATGTAAAACTTCAGATTTTTCAATAGAAGCCGTACCTATAAGAATCGGTTGTCCTGTTTTACTGAGTTTTTTTATAGTCTCTATAGCAGCACCAAATTTTTCTTCTTCAGTTTTATATATAAGGTCGTTTAAATCATTTCTGGCAATTGGAATATTTGTAGGAATTGAAACAACATCCAGCTTGTAAATTTGTGCAAATTCTGTTGCTTCAGTTTCAGCAGTACCTGTCATACCTGCGAGTTTATCATACATTCTAAAGTAATTTTGAAAAGTGATGTCTGCAAGTGTCTGTGTCTCTTCTTTTATCTCAACTCTCTCTTTTGCTTCAAGTGCTTGGTGAAGACCCTCAGAAAAACGGCGTCCTTCACTTAACCTTCCAGTAAATTCATCGACAATGACTACTTCACCGTCATTAACAACATAATCAACATCTTTTTCAAATAGATAATTTGCTTTTAGAGCTTGGTCAAGTGCATGTGGTAGTGAAGAATTTTCTGCACTATAAAGATTTTCAACGCTGAAAAGCTCTTCGGCCTTTGTGATGCCTTCTTCTGTGATAAGAATGACTTTGTCTTTTTCATCAACTGTAAAGTGTTCATCTTTTTTGAGTTGTTGTGCAATTTGATTTGCACGAACATAATCCTGCATATTTCTGTTTGTCGGACCTGAAATAATCAAAGGTGTTCTGGCTTCATCAATTAAAATAGAATCCACTTCATCTACGATAACAAAATTATGTCCACGTTGCACCATTTGTTCTTTTGTATAACTCATATTATCACGCAGATAGTCAAAACCAAATTCATTATTTGTACCATAAGTTATATCTACATCATAAGCAGCTTTTTTTTCAACAGGGTCATGCATGTCTTCTAGGATAGTTCCAACACTATAGCCAAGAAAGTTATAGAGTACACCCATTTCTTTCGCATCACGAGAGGCTAGATAATCATTCACAGTTACTAAATGAACACCCTTGCCTGTCATGGCATTAAGCGTAATGGCAAGCGTGGCAACTAAGGTTTTCCCCTCACCAGTTTTCATTTCGGCAATTCTACCCTCATGTAAAACCATACCACCTATGAGTTGTACATCAAAATGACGCATATTCAGTACACGTTTTGAAGCCTCTCTAGTTATAGCAAAAGAGTCATACATGACATCATCTAAACTCTTTTCGCCACTTACCACACTCTCTTTTAAGTCATTAAAAGCTTTTTTAAGTTCATCATCACTTAAAACTTCATATTTACTTTCAAGATTATTAATCTTTTGAACTTTTTTAGTATATTTTTTTAATTCTCGGTCATTTGCAGTACCAAATACCTTACCCATGAATGCTTGTAGCATTTGCAACCTTATTAT